>NZ_CAWMRY010000030.1:0-67834 GCF_963870295.1 Aeromonas sp. ANP5
CGGGACACAAAAACAAAAAAAGCCGCCCAAACAGGGCGGCAAGCGGGTGGATAAAAGGAGAGACAACTCAGGTTTGCAACAGAACATAACAATCAGACGGATTGGGCCGTGGTCTGGTCAGGAGCTTTCGGCCCGGTACTTACTCAAGCCAGCATACGTACGCTGTAGCTGGCTTGGTTCACTATCAGGCCAGATAAGCGCGCAGCATCCAGACCAGTTTTTCCTGCTGCTGCACATAGTCGGAGAGGATAGAGGCAGTGCCCTCATCACCAGCTTCGGCGGCCTGACCCAGAATACGGCGCTGGGCGACCAGCAGTTCGCGGAAGCTATCCAGCAGGGATTCGACACAGGCGCGGCCATCGTGCAGCCCTTTTTGCTCTGGGATGGCAGAGACTTTCAGGTAGTCGCTGAAGCTGTGCATGGGCACGCCATCCAGGGTCAGGATCCGCTCGGCCAGCGCATCGACTTTCAGCAGCAGGTCGTTGTAAATCTCTTCAAATTTCAGGTGCAGTTCGAAGAACTGGTTGCCACGGATATTCCAGTGGAAGCCGCGCACGTTCATGTAGAGGATCTGGTAGCTGGCCAGCAATTTGTTCAACTCGGCTGCCAGGGCTTGTGATTGAGCAGTATCAAGACCAATCGGGCTTTTCATCATTCACCTCCAGATTTGGAAATCGGTTTGAAATTCTCTTTCGGAACGCAGTCAGAGTAACGCCTTGCAAAATGCAGGGACAATTGCTTGTACCTAACTGTTTGATAGCTAATGGCTATCAAACAGTACGCAGCAACGGGGCAATGGATGAGGATTAGGGGAAGTATTTTTCGAGTAGCGCCATCAGGATGGCCTGACACTCGCGGTCCGGTTTGCTATCGACCTTGCTGGCGCGAAAGTGGAGCTGAAAAGCGCCCATGACGGCGCGGCTCTGCTCATCCCACTGGCCGCTCCGGGGCAGGCCATAGCCATAGCGGGCCAGCTGCTGCTGCCACATGGCCGCATCCCAGTCGGGCAAGGGACTGGCCAGCAACTCGGCCACCCGACCTTCATCGGGCCAGGCGCCGACCCCGTACGTCAGATAGAGCTGGCGCCAGGGGAAGTGAGGGCCGGGATCCTGCTTGCGCTCGGGGGCGACATCGCTGTGGCCCAGCACCTGGGTCGGTGGAATCTGGTAGCGAGCGATCAGCTCCCGACTGAGTGCGCCGACGGCGGCAATCTGCTGCGGGGTATAGGGTTGCCAGCGGCGGGCATCGGGGGCCAGCGGCTCATCTTCTGCTGGATAGCCGAGGTTGACGATCTCGATGCCAAGGGAGCTGGCATTGAGCCCGGCATATTGGTGCCAGCGGCTGCGTCCCGCGTGCCAGGCGCGCGCGCTGTCCGGCACCAGCTGATAGACCGGTAGCGGGGTCTCCTGGCTGTCGCGGGGGATCAGGTAGTGGGCGCTTACCTTGTGCTCCGGCTCGGTCAAGAGGCGCAGGGAATTGGCATCATCTTCATCGGTGTAGTGGAGGATCAGAAAGGCGATCCGCTCGTTCTGGTTGGCGCTTTGATAGCGGGTCGAGAGCTGGTACTTGGACGGGGTACAACCACCCAGCAGCAGAACCAGTGGCAGAAAGAAGAGGGGAAGAAGACAGCGCCAGCGCCATCCCCCTGCCGCAGCCAGGCTGCTGAACGTGGGAGGTGTGAGTCGCTGGCACATGTCGAAGGCTCTGTCTGGTCAGTCGCGCGGCTGGTTAGCCGCGGTATTTGGCAGTGAGACCGAGCAGGAAGTTGCGCAGGATCTGATCCCCGCAATCCTGATAGTGCTTGTGATCCTTGGAGCGGAACAGGGCACTGAGCTCGGACTTGGAGAGGTTGAAGTCGGCGAGCTTGAGGGTGCCGAGCATATCCTCTTCCTTGAAGTTGAGACCGATGCGCAGCTTGCGCAAGATCATGTTGTTGTTGATCCGGTTCGGGATCACCTGGGCCGGTGCATCTTCGCGCACGCCGCGGCGGGCGATGATGAAACCGTCGAGGAACTGGCTCAGAGCCGAGTCGGGACAGGCGACATAGCCTGCCTCTTGCTCTTCACCTTCCGCCGCCTCTTTCATCAACCAGCTGTGCAGCTGGGCGTGTGTGACCGTCAGGTTGCCCTTGGCAAACATCTCGACCATCTGGTCGTTGCTGATGGTGAGGGCGTAGCGCAGACGGCGCAGAATATCGTTGTTGGTCATGCTGACTCCTGTGTAAACGGCGCAACTTTACCATCTGGCGGCTCTCGCGTCAGAAAAAGCGGGGGCCGATACAGTTCAGGTCAAGCTCATCAAGCTTTGCCGAGATAGCGGGGCGCCTCATGGCGCACCAGTTCCAGCGCATCTTGCAGCTCCAGCAACTCGGGTTCCAGCTCGCTGACCGGCACGCCGTCGCGTAGCTGTTGCTCCAGCTGGGAGAGCAGCCGTTGCAGCCCCGGCACCCCGGAATAGGCACAGCCGCCGTTGAGGCGATGGAGCTGGGCCAGCACTTCGCTATCTTCAATTTGGCCAGCCAGCGCGCTATCCAGCACCGGCTCGACCTCGTCAAAACTGGCCAGCAGCATGGTCAGCATCTCTCTGGCGAGATCCTCTTTCCCCGCCGCCTGCCGCACAGCCAGTGCCCAGTCGATCTGCTGGGCACCATCATTCTGGTGGCGACGATGGGCAAAGTCGGTGATGAGCTGGGCCAGCATGCTCTCGTCGATGGGCTTGGCCAGATAGTCGTCCATCCCCTGCCGGATCAGCCGCTCCCGTTCGCCGGGGATGGCGTGGGCGGTCACCGCCACGATCGGGGTGGTGGTGTTGAGGGATTGGTTGCGGATCGCCTGGGTGGCGCTGATGCCATCCATGATCGGCATCTGGATATCCATGAAGATGATGTCGAACGGCTGGCTCTGGGCCTGCTTGACCGCCTCCTTGCCGTTTTTGCACACCACCACCTGACTCACCATCTCCTTGAGCATGGCGGCAATCAACTTGAGGTTGGCGGCGTTGTCATCCACCGCCAGCACCTTGATCGGCTGCAATTGGCGCGGTGCAGGCTGGGCGGGCAGCTTCTGGCGGCTCGATTCCGGCGAGAGCAGGGCGTGCAGCAGCTTGCGGTGGTTGACCGGTTTGGAGAGACAGTGCTGGGCGCCATGGGCCAACATAGCTTCATAGAGCGCCGGCTCGTGGCTGCTGAGCAGCACTATGGTGTTCTGCTGCTGGCCGTTCAATCTGTCGAGACGGCCGATCACCTGCTGCGGCGTATGCAGGGTGCTGCTGCCGATGATCACCATCTCCTGCTCGCTCATTTCGGGCCAGGGATCATCGCTAGTCAGTGGGTGCACGTCGAGGTGCCACTCCGCCAGCAGGGCGAGCAGAGAGGCTTGCGCGAAGGGATCCGGTTCCAGCAGCCAGAGCCGTTTGCCACGGATCCGATCCAGCGGCAGTTGATCGGTCTGGGGCAGGGGGGAGACCTCCACATCCAGACTGAAGGAGAAGATGGAGCCCTTGCCGAGCTCCGATTCGAAGCGGATCTGGCCGCCCATCTGCTGCACCAGCTTCTGGGTGATAACGAGGCCCAGGCCCGTGCCGCCATAACGGCGGGAGATGGAGGAGTCGGCCTGATTGAAGGCCTGGAACAGCTGATGTTGCTGCTCTTGGGAGATGCCGATGCCGGTATCGCGGATCTCGACGTTGAGCCTCACCTTGTGGTTGCCACTGCCGGTCTGCTCGATATGGACATCCACGTTGCCCTGTTCGGTGAACTTGATGGCGTTGCCGGTGAGGTTGGTCAGCACCTGTTGCAGACGCATGGGGTCGCCGGTGAGGTAGTCCGGCACATCGGCATCCACCCGCAGGGAGAGCTCCAGTTGTTTGTCGTGGGCGCTGGGGCCGAGCAGGTGCATGGTCTCGTTGAGGGTGTCGCGCAGGCTGAACGGGATATGCTCCAGCTGCAGCTTGCCCGCTTCCAGCTTCGAGAAGTCGAGGATGTCGTTGATGATGCCAAGCAGGTTGCGCGCCGACTTCTCGATGGTCTGCATGTAGTCGGTCTGGCTCGGGGTCAGGCTGGTTTTCAGCAACTGGCGGGTAAAACCGATGACCCCGTTGAGCGGGGTACGCAGCTCGTGGGACATGTTGGCCAGAAACTCCGACTTGACCCGCGCCGCCTCTTGCGCCCGTTTCTTGGCCATGTCGAGTTCGACGTTCTGGATCTCGATCTGCTCCAGCGTTTCGCGCAGGTCAGAGGTGGCCTGATCGATATTCTGCTGCATCTCTTCGTGATATTCGGAGAGCGCCTTGGCCATGGCGTTGATGCCGTTTTTCAGCATATCCAGCTCGCCGGTGAGCTGGCCGCTGACCCGGGTATCGAGCCGCCCCTCCCTGATCTTGTGCACCGCCTGCACCATGTTGGTGATGGGCTGGGTCACGCTCTTGACCAGCCGGAAGCCAAACAGGGTACTGAAGGCGACCCCGATGAGCACCATGATCACCGCAAAGAAGGTGTCGCGGTACTGCAGCAACATGGCCCTGTCGGTTGCCATCTGCATCGAGATGTAGCCGATCATCGGCGGCTCCACATCGCTTGGTAGCGGAAAGCCATCCAGACTGGTTTCAGCCTGGATCGGGGTGCGCAAAATGATGTCGTCCCCCTGAAACGTCACGCTGGTCAAATCCGGAATTGGTTCGCCATCGGGCAGCCTGAGCCGGGTGAAATCCCGGTGGTAGTTCGAGGTAACGAACAGCTGGTTGTCCTGGGTGAAAACCGCGATGGACTTGATGAAGGGGGAGTTCTTGCGATGGGTCAGGCCAATCAGCCGCTTGAGGGATTCTCGGCTGTGCTGGGTCATCCCGTATTCACTGGCGATCGCCAGCGGTTCGATGATGTTGATCCCCTGATCAATGAGGTTGTTTTCCAGCTGCTGGTAGCGGTGGAAGGTGAAGTAACCGGCCATCAGGCCACCGATGATCAGGGTCGGCAGGATGGTGAAGGCGAGAACGCGTGCTCTCAGGCCATATTTGGTCATACGAACAGGCCACCAGTGAACAGTGTTGGCGATAAGGTTGATGGCAATACACGGGCTCTGTGGCCGTATTTGGTCATACTATTATTCTTGTGGGACAATACCCGGCAGCAGATTCCACAATCATGACATAGCCACCTATAGGCACCAAGTTTTATGGCCCAGTTTTTCAAGCCCCAAAAGAAGTCCACCCAGCTCCAACGCATTGAATTTACGATAGACACCCTCGATCACCACTGCGTCGGTATCGGTCGCCATCAGGGCAAGGCGATCTTCGTCGAAGGGGCGCTGCCCGGCGAGACCGTCAAGGCACGCATCACCGAAGAAAAAAAGCAGTATGGTCACGCCGCCTTGCAACAGGTGGTGACCCCGGCGGCCAATCGTATCGCCCCCTTTTGCAGCCACTATCGCGAGTGCGGCGGTTGCAGTGCCCAGCACATGTCGGTTGCCGATCAGCAAGCCGCCAAGGCGGCCGGACTGGTCAGCCTGTTCGAGCGGTTGGGCAACATCAAGGCGCCTGCGCTGGAGCCAGTACTGACCGGTGAAGATCGTGCCTATCGCCGGGTCTGTCGTCTGGCCATCAAATTTGACAAGAACGGTCGCTGCACCCGGGTTGGTTTCCGCCGTCGCAACAGCAACGATCTGGTGGAAATCGAAGGGTGCCCGGTACTGGCCGAACCGCTCTCGGCGCTGATTGCCCCGCTGCGTGAGTGCCTCAATCGCTTGAAGAGCCAGCGCGAGCTGGGCCATGCCGAGCTTATCCAGGCCGAGCAGGGGATCATGATGCTGCTGCGTCACACCGGCCGCCCTAATGAGGCGGATCGCGCCCTGCTGGTGGAGTTTGCAAAAGCGCAGGGGATCGACCTCTATCTGCAGGCGGCCGATGATCGCATCGAAGCGCTGCAGCAACAATTTTCCCCATCCTATTCGCTGGATGGCCTGTCTCTTGCATTTGCTCCCGGTGATTTCATTCAGGTCAACGGCCCCATCAACCAGAGCATGGTTGAGCAGGCGCTGACATGGCTCGGGGCGAGCAAGGATGACAAGGTGCTCGATCTCTTCTGCGGCATAGGCAACTTCACCCTGCCGCTGGCCCGTCAGGCTCGCGAAGTGGTGGGTGTGGAAGGTGAACTGGCCATGGTGCAGCGGGCCGAAGAGAACGCCCGTCGCAATGGCATCACCAATGCCCGTTTCTACAAGGCCGACCTGAGCGATGACATCGTCGGCATGTCCTGGGCGCGGGAAGGGTTTGATCTGGTGCTGCTGGATCCGGCTCGTCCCGGCGCGCTGGAAGTGATGGGACACGTCGTGAAACTTTCACCCAAGCGGGTGGTCTACGTCTCCTGTAACCCGGTCACCCTGGCGCGGGACAGTCAGGTACTGGTGAAAGGGGGTTACCGTCTGGTGCGCCTCGGCATGCTCGACATGTTCCCTCACACCGGTCATCTGGAGTCCATGGCGCTGTTTGAACGGGAGTAAATGACTCATCAGTTCGGCGATGCCGGATAGGTCATCCGGCATGTTCGTTACTCTTTGAGCAGGTGTGTATATGAAGTAATCCTGCTCATCGGTACGGCGATGCGGATGTGTAATCTGGCATGTCTGCGGCTGTTTGAGCTGGTGTGATTGGGGTAATCTAGACCCTCGTCGTTCGGCAGGGCCTGTTGGTGCGCTCTATTGTCTTTCTGGACAATATGCCTTGAAAAGTGCGCTGGATATCCCCATTTGAGGCAATCTCATGAGGGGAGAAAGTGACAGCTTTCGGCCCGATAATTTAAAGGATTGATACCATGGTTGCGGTTCGCGATATTCATTTGAAAGACAACTTCACCCTGGAAGAGTGGGTCAGCTCGCTCTCCTTGAGTGACAGTGAAAAGGATCAGCTGCGAACCGTCTACCAGTATTGTCTGACGCTCGGTGACGAGGCGCTGACCAGCAAGCTGCTGGTACGCGGCATCGAAATGGTGGGCATCCTGCAGATGCTCAGCATGGATATCGGTACCCTCAAAGCCGCCATCATCTACCCCTTCGTCGAAGCCGGTCTCATCAGCCAGGAGCGGATGGACGAGGACTTTGGCTCCAAGATCGCCAAGCTGGTGGAAGGGGTGCTGGAGATGGAGGCCATCCGCTCCCTGCAAACCCTCCATCGCAGCGAAACCTCGCCGGAGCAGGTCGACAACGTGCGTCGCATGTTGCTCGCCATGGTCGAGGATGTGCGCGCCGTGGTGATCAAGCTGGCGGAGCGGATCGCCTGCCTGCGGGAAGCGAAGACGGCAGATGAAGAGACCCGGGTGCTGATGGCCCAGGAGATCACCAACATCTATGCGCCGCTCGCCAACCGTCTGGGCATCGGCCAGCTCAAGTGGGAGCTGGAAGATCTCGCCTTCCGTTACCTGCACCCGGATACCTACAAACAGATCGCCAAGCAGCTCGACGAGAAGCGGCTCGACCGCGAGCGCTATATCCGCGAGTTTGTGCAATCCCTGCGTAATGGGTTGAAAGAGGCGGGAGTTGACGCCGAGGTGTACGGTCGGCCGAAACATATCTACAGCATCTGGCGCAAGATGCAGAAGAAGCACCTCGAGTTCAACGAGCTGTTCGACGTGCGCGCGGTGCGGGTAGTGACCAAGCGGCTGCAGGATTGCTATGCGGCGCTCGGTATCGTCCATACCCAGTTCCACCACATTCCTCGCGAGTTTGACGACTATGTCGCCAACCCCAAACCCAACGGCTACCAGTCAATTCACACCGTAGTGGTGGGGCCGGAGGGCAAGACCGTCGAGATCCAGATCCGTACCGACCAGATGCATCAGGATGCCGAACTCGGCGTCGCGGCGCACTGGCGCTACAAGGAAGGGGCACAGGCAGGCGGCAAGGCCAACACCTTCGAAGACAAGATCGAGTGGCTGCGCAAGCTGCTCGCCTGGCAGGAAGATCTCTCCGAGAGCGGCTCCCTGCTGGAAGATCTGCGCAGTCAGGTGTTCGAGGACAGGGTCTACGTCTTCACCCCGAAAGGGGATGTCATCGACCTGCCGGCAGGCGCCACCCCGCTTGATTTTGCCTATCACGTCCACAGCATGATCGGCCACCGCTGCATCGGCGCCAAGATTGACGGCCGCATTGTGCCGTTCACCTACGCGCTGCAGACCGGCGATCAGGTGGAGGTGATCACCCAGAAGGAGCCGAACCCGAGCCGCGACTGGATGAACCCCAACGCCGGCTTCCTGCGCTCCAGCCGGGCGCGGGCCAAGGTGGCGACCTGGTTCAGAAAACTGGATCGGGACAAGAATATCGTGGCCGGTCGCGAGCTGTTCGAGAAGGAGCTGGATCGCCACAACCTCAGCATGTCCAAGATCGACAAGGGCAACATGCTGCGCCGCTTCAATCTGGAGAGCACCGACGATCTGCTGGCCGGTATTGGCAGCGGCGATATCCGCATCAACCAGGTGCTCAACTATCTCGACACCTGCTACAACAAGCCGACGGCGGAAGAGGAAGATCGCCGCCTGTTGGAGAAGCTGGAGCAGAAGGCCAATGCGCCGATGCGCCACAAGCCCAAAGACCACATCGTGGTGGAAGGGGTCGGCAACCTGATGACCCATATTGCCCGCTGCTGCCAGCCCATTCCGGGGGACTCCATTCAGGGTTTCATCACCATGGGGCGCGGGGTGTCCATCCACCGGGAAGATTGCGAGCAGTTGAAAGAGTTGTCACGGCGCAACCCCGAGCGGCTGATCGATGCGGTGTGGGGGGAGAACTACTCCGGCGGCTATGGCCTCACCATCCGGATCATCTCCAACGATCGCTCCGGCCTGCTGCGCGATATCACCACAGTACTGGCCAACGAGAAGATCAATGTGATGGGGGTGCGCTCACGCTCCAACGTGCGCGAGCAGACCGCCGAGATCGACATGGAGCTGGAGATTTACAACATCAACGCCTTCAACCGGGCGTTGGCCAAGCTCAGTCAGCTCAACGATGTGATCAGCGCCAAGCGGCTTTGATATCGAACCGACCGGCCCCAGTGGCCGGTCTGCATTTACGACCCTTTTTGAATAAATCGAAAGCGAATATCCCATGTCCCAACGTTACGATCTGCCCCAACTGCTCGACATCATGGCTCGTTTGCGTGACCCGCAAAACGGCTGCCCCTGGGATCTGAAACAGGACTTCCAGACCATAGTGCCGCACACCCTGGAAGAGGCCTACGAGGTGGCCGATGCCATCGAGACCGAGGATTGGCAGGGGCTGAAAGGGGAGCTGGGGGATTTGCTATTTCAGGTGGTGTTTTACGCCCAGCTGGGTAAGGAGCGTGGGCTGTTTGACTTTGCCGATATCGTGGATACGGTGAGTGAAAAGCTCATTCGTCGTCACCCCCACGTTTTTTCCGATGCAGATCTCTCCAACGAGCAGGCGGTAAAAGCGAACTGGGAGGCGGAAAAGGCCAAAGAGCGGGCGGCCCTCGACAAAGAGAGCGTGCTGGACGACATTCCGCAGGCGTTGCCTGCCCTGACCCGCGCCGCCAAAATTCAGAAACGCTGCGCCACCGTCGGATTCGACTGGAAGACGTTGGGGCCTGTGGTGGACAAGATCCACGAAGAGATCGACGAGGTGATGGAAGAGGCATTGATGGCCGATGTGGACGAGGCGCGGGTGAGCGACGAGCTCGGCGACCTGCTGTTTGCTACCGTCAATCTGGTGCGTCATCTGGGCAAGGATCCGGAGCAGGTACTGCGCGGCGCCAATGCCAAGTTCGAACGTCGTTTTCGTCAGGTTGAGCAGATAATCGCCGCAGAAGGCTTGAAAATGACCGATTGCACCCTCGAAAAGCTCGATGCCGCCTGGGATAAGGCGAAGGAAACCGAGCAAAGTTGATTTGGCGCAAGATGGGGGGGCGGTGAGCCTGATAGATTTTTGCTCATTGTTTGGGAGAGGGGTTTTTGGTATACTGTTTCCCCGTCCTGCTTCATCCCCGAAGCACCCCTTAAAATTCCCTAAACTTCTTTCAGGTTCAGCATGACGACCAAATATATTTTTGTTACTGGTGGCGTTGTTTCATCCCTCGGCAAAGGCATTGCCGCAGCTTCTCTGGCAGCCATTCTGGAAGCCCGTGGTCTGGATGTGACCATCATGAAACTGGACCCGTACATCAACGTGGATCCGGGCACCATGAGCCCGACCCAGCATGGTGAAGTGTTCGTAACCGAGGACGGGGCCGAAACCGATCTGGATTTGGGCCACTACGAGCGTTTCATCCGCACCAAGATGACCCGTCGCAACAACTTTACCACCGGCCGTATCTACGCCGACGTACTGCGTAAAGAGCGTCGTGGTGACTATCTGGGCGCCACCATTCAGGTTATCCCGCACATCACCAACGCCATCAAAGAGCGGGTGATTGCCGGTGCCGAAGGCCATCAGGTTGCCATCGTCGAAGTGGGCGGTACCGTAGGTGACATCGAGTCCCTGCCGTTCCTCGAAGCCATTCGTCAGCTGGCTGCCGAAGTGGGCCGCAACAACGCCATGTTCATGCACCTGACGCTGGTTCCTTACCTGGCTGCTGCCGGTGAAGTGAAGACCAAGCCGACCCAGCACTCCGTGAAAGAGCTGCTCTCCATCGGTATCCAGCCGGATGTGCTGATCTGCCGCTCCGACCGTGCCATTCCGGCCAACGAGCGCGCCAAGATTGCCCTGTTCTGCAACGTGCCCGAGCGCGCCGTCATCTCCATGAAAGACGTCGACTCCATCTACAAGATCCCGGCACTGCTCAAGTCCCAGAATCTGGACTCCTACTTCACCGAGCGTTTCGGTCTGGAGTGCAAAGAAGCTGACTTGTCCGAGTGGGAACAGGTTATCTACGAAGAGGCCAACCCGACTGGTGAAGTAACCATCGGTATGGTCGGCAAGTACGTCTCCCTGCCGGACGCTTACAAGTCCGTCAACGAGGCGCTCAAGCACGGTGGTCTCAAGACCCGTCACTCCGTCAACATCAAGTACATCGACTCTCAGGATATCGAGACCCGTGGCGCCGAGCTGCTGGAAGGTCTGGACGCGATCCTGGTGCCGGGTGGCTTCGGTGAGCGCGGTGTGGAAGGCAAAATTCTGGCTGCCCAGTATGCCCGCGAGAACAAGATCCCCTACCTGGGTATCTGCCTCGGCATGCAGGTTGCCATGATCGAATTCGCTCGCAACGTGGCGGGCATGGAAGGGGCTCACTCCTCCGAATTCAAGAAAGATTGCGCGTATCCGGTCGTCGGCCTCATCACCGAGTGGGTGGATGAAGAGGGCAACGTCGAGACCCGTACCGAGAAGTCTGATCTGGGCGGTACCATGCGTCTGGGTTCCCAGCTCTGCCACTTGGTCGAAGATTCCAAAGTGCGTCAGATGTACGGCAGCCCGACCATTTACGAGCGTCACCGTCACCGTTACGAAGTAAACAACAAGCTGCTGCCGCAGATTGAAGCGGCAGGTCTGAAAGTGACCGGTCTCTCCGCCGACAAGAAGTTGGTGGAAATCATCGAGATCCCGGATCACCCCTGGTTCGTGGCTGCGCAGTTCCACCCGGAGTTCACCTCTACTCCTCGTGATGGCCACGCTCTGTTCGCCGGTTTTGTGAAGGCGGCAGGCGAGTATCAGAAGCGTAATTTGAAGTAATTGAAAATAAATGCGGTTGGGGCACTGTGCCACAGCCGCTTTTTTTGGCATATTTTTGTTGTTTTTTTACGAAACCTGAGGAAATACACATGTCCAAGATCGTTAAAGTGATCGGTCGTGAAATCATCGACTCCCGTGGTAACCCGACCGTAGAGGCCGAAGTTCACCTGGAAGGTGGTTTTGTTGGTATGGCAGCCGCTCCGTCTGGCGCGTCCACCGGTTCCCGCGAAGCGCTGGAACTGCGTGACGGCGACAAGAGCCGTTTCCTGGGTAAAGGCGTGCTGAAAGCCATCGAAGCCGTAAACGGCCCGATCGCTCAAGCTCTGCTGGGTAAAGATGCCAAGGACCAGGCCACTGTCGACCAGATCATGATCGACCTCGACGGTACCGAGAACAAATCCAAGTTCGGCGCCAACGCCATCCTGGCTGTTTCCCTGGCTAACGCCAAAGCTGCCGCTGCTGCCAAAGGCATGCCGCTGTACGCCCACATCGCCGAGCTGAACGGCACCCCGGGTGTTTACTCCATGCCGCTGCCGATGATGAACATCATCAACGGTGGTGAGCACGCCGACAACAACGTCGACATCCAGGAGTTCATGATCCAGCCGGTTGGCGCCAAGACCCTGAAAGAAGCCGTTCGCATGGGCGCAGAAGTGTTCCACAACCTGGCCAAAGTGCTGAAGTCCAAGGGCTACAACACTGCAGTTGGTGACGAAGGTGGTTTCGCTCCGAACCTGAAATCCAACGCCGAAGCGCTGGAAGTTATCGCTGAAGCCGTTGCCGCTGCCGGTTACAAACTGGGCACCGACATCACCCTGGCTATGGACTGCGCTGCTTCCGAGTTCTACGACGCAGAGAAGAAAGAGTACAACCTGAAAGGCGAAGGTCGTGTCTTCACCTCCAACGGTTTCTCCGACTTCCTGGCTGACCTGACCACCAAGTTCCCGATCGTCTCCATCGAAGATGGCCTGGACGAATCTGACTGGGAAGGCTTCGCCTACCAGACTGCTGAACTGGGCAAGAAAATCCAGATCGTTGGTGACGACCTGTTCGTAACCAACACCAAGATCCTGAAGCGCGGTATCGACAACGGCATCGCCAACTCCATCCTGATCAAGTTCAACCAGATCGGTTCCCTGACCGAAACTCTGGCTGCCATCAAGATGGCCAAAGACGCTGGCTACACTGCCGTCATCTCCCACCGCTCCGGTGAGACCGAAGACGCGACCATCGCCGACCTGGCTGTTGGTACCGCTGCTGGCCAGATCAAGACCGGTTCCATGAGCCGTTCTGACCGTGTTGCCAAGTACAACCAGCTGATCCGTATCGAAGAAGCTCTGGGTGCCAAAGCTCCTTTCCGCGGTCTGAAAGAAGTTAAAAACCAGGCTTAATTTGCTGGTTTGCCAGCCTCGGCTGGAATGAAAAAAACCGGAACCCCTGGGTTCCGGTTTTTTTATGCCTGCTCCTTGCCGCAACGCCCTGAGAGGCGAGGGCGTTGTGCCTCTGGTCTCGGGTCAGATAAAGGGGAGCGTGCGCTGATAGCGCCCTGCATGCGCCTTGAAGCCCAGCTTTGCAAACAGGGCGATAGAACGGACATTATCTGCATCGATATCTGCGGTGAGGCTGGTGACTCCCAGTGTGCTGGCGTGGGCGAACAACAATCCCAGCGCTTCCGACATAAACCCTCTGTGCCAATAGGCCGCATTGAGCAGGCAGCCCACCTCGCAGCAATGGCCCGCCTCACTGAAGCTGTGCAGGCCACAGGTGCCGATCACCTTGTTGCCCTCCCGCTCGACAATCGCCCACTCCAGTGACTCACCTGTTTGTTCCAGCCGCACCACGCTCGCCATCATCTGCACCACCATGGCGGGAGAGGTAAAGCAGGGATCAGAGGCAAACGCCATGGTCAGTGGATTGCCATAAATCTCGAACAGATCGGCGGCATCCTGCGGGCCAATGGTACGCAGTACAATCCGAGAGCCGGTTAAGTCTGGCTTCATAAATCTCCTTTGGATGTGTTACACCAGCAAAGCTACAGGTGAATAGAGATGCCATCTGAAAGTCGGCTCAGAAAGGTGGGTGTCCCAGATTTGTTGCTACTAGAAGAAGTAAAACAAACACGTTACCACTAGAGGAAGTAACGTAAACACGTTACTACTAGAGAAAGTAACACAATCACGTTACTACTAGAAGGAGTAACACAAACACGTTACCACTAGAAGAAGTAACACAAACACGTTACTACTAGGGGAAGTAATACAAAAACGTTACTACTAGGAAAGGTAACACAGACACGTTACCACTATAAAAAGTAACACAAACACGTTACTATTGAAGCTAAGTAGCAATACAGCACTACTTATGTATATGAGAGTTTAGATATGGAAGAAATAGAACAAGAAGAACGAGTCAGACCTATAGCAGTAATAAGTGGAGACATTGTACGCTCTACTGAACTAGAGCACAGTATGTATGAAGACCTACTCTATACTTTGCATAATCAGCTATCATTGATTCGTTCTCTAAATCCAAACAACAAGTTCGAAGTTACTAGAGGCGATTCTTTTCAAGTTCTAGTCCAAGATATCGAAAATGCAGCCACATACGCACTATTACTGAGAACTAGCTTAAAAAGTAGAAATAGTAATTATGATTGTAGAATAAGTCTTGCTATAGGACATGATGTATCTATACGACATACAATAGGTAGTTCAACAGGTGATGCTTTCACTTTATCAGGAAGAGCACTAGACAAGATGACCACAGACACATTGAAAGTGTCGACCCCAGTGCAACCGTTCAATGAACATTTTGATCTACTAACTAAATACTTAGATAACCAGGTATCAGGGATGACAGAACGCCAATGCGCGATAATATATATTGTCCTTAAAAATCAACACTCCCTTACACAGAAAGAAATAGCGGAGTTATTGGGCGTGAATAGAGTATCAGTGAACCGCTCAATAAAATCAGCAAACCTAAATTTAATAACTGAATATACTCAATTATTCTCGCAAAAAGTAAGAGAGTTTTTCCTTTGAATACATTCTTCATTTTGTTCCTATTTCTTGTCATTGTACATGTAATGGTCGACTTCTATTTTCAACCTGAATCATGGGTTCAAGACAAAAATGATAATAAAACAAAATCTCACAAGCTATATATTCATTCAGCAATACACGCTTTAGTTTCCTGCATCCCAGTATTATTTATCACAACAGATTGGCGTTCTATTAGCTGTATGTTAATTATTATTGGAGTTTCTCACTGTCTAATCGATCTTGCGAAGACATACTTAGGAAAAGACTTACGTTACTTCATTCTTGATCAAATACTACACATAGCAGTCTTGGCTGCGGTCGCTTTACATATATCTCAATTAGAGCTGCCTTTATCAGTAATGAAGGATATTGTTATTACTAAAAGCACTCTAGCAATTGCACTTGCTTATACTGTAATTTTTAAGCCCACTTCGATTATCATTTGTTCTATTTTATCTAAGTATACGCCAGATGCGAATGAGGAAAATAAAGGCTTGATTTCCGGAGGGGCTATTATCGGATATTTAGAACGAACGTTAATTTTAACTTTCACTATAGCTGGGCAATTTTCAGTCATTGGATTCGTATTAGCTGCTAAGTCGATATTCAGATTTGGTGAATTAAACAACGCAAAAAATCATAAACTAACAGAATACGTTCTATTAGGTTCATTACTTTCAGTAGCGATTACATCGATTATTGGATTGGTCGTAAAGAACTTTATTTAGGGAGCCTAACGCCTGCATTTGCGGCTGGTTTGGAGTGCAGCGGAAAACCAGTCCGCCAACGTGCGTTTGTTAGGTATTTTTTAAATACTCTTTTTGCAATGAGATACCTTGGACACCCATCCTTTGGGTTCTGGCTATGCTGCGCCTTGCTCAGAAAGGTGGGTGTCCAAGATTTGTTACTACTGGACGCCGATCCCGGGGGTTGATCTCATTGCTGAATGGTCAATAAATAGACTGGTGAGTGTCCCAGATTTATTTGTAGCGCAGCGAAAAATTTGTCCGGATGCAGCGCCTTGTTATGTTTTATTTCAGCAGCGACTTCCAATCTATAAAATCTACTGTATTTTCAAATAGCTCTTTATCCAAAAAACGATTCTTCCTTTTCAATCGGACTTCGCAGTGCTCCACGGCACTTCGCATACTTTTTGCAAGATCTATATTTGATGACGATACTGAAAAAGGTTCGGCGCAATAGCTATCCGATATTTGTTCGAATATCTTTTTCCTCGTTCGAGTCTTTTTTACAGCATCAGTCTCTGTATAGTCGCACCTAATCTGGTTGCTCCCGTATCTATAAAACCGCAAGAAACCTATTATTTCGTTGTATCTCCAATCGCCGCCAAACTGCTTTTTCAGATATGCGTCACTCATAGGTGCTTGCATCTTGGAGTTTATTTCATTCTTATAGTCGCTTAATTTTTTGTAATAATCGTTTTCAGTTAGCCGGTATACGGGTATTTCAAATAGATATTTAGTCGTTAACACCGCTTTCCCCATCAATGTAGATACCTTGGACACCCATCTTTTGGGTTCGGGCTATGCTACGCCTTGCTCAAAAAGGTGGGCAAAATGGTGGGTGTCCCAGATTTGTTAGTCTCAAAAAGTAATTACTACAGATCCCGCACTACGCTTTGCCTCACCGTGATAAACCGCTTCGATATTATTGCCGTCCGGATCAAGGACAAAGGCGGCGTAGTAGCCGGGGTGATAATTGCGCTCACCGGGGGCGCCGTTATCTTGGCCACCATGGGCCAGCGCGGTTTGATAAAAGCGATCCACCATAGCGCGATCTTTTGCCTGAAAGGCGAGATGGTGGCGACCAGTCAAGACCCCCAGCGCGGCGGGGCTGTCGACAGAGGTGACAAACAGTTCGTCTGCCCAGAAGTAGCCCTCACCTGTGCCGCCCAGCGGAATATCGAGGGTGGTGAGAATGGCCGTATAAAAGCGCTGGCTGGCGACCAGATCTTTGACCACCAGCTGGATATGGTCGATCAAGCGACCACGATGCAGGGTTTGTGTTTCCATACACCACCTTGATTTGCATGTTGTGGATGAGCCAGCGGCTTGCCGGTCAGTTTGTTTGGATCAAAAAGGGACCGGGCGAGATATGGCATGGCTACCGCCCTGAATTTCAGCCTCCAGTCTGCTGCGTTTAACCAACGGGATGGGGTTGGCATGGCTCATGGGAGACTCCGACGAGGCAAATGTTGCCAAATGGCAATATTAACCATGGCGCTGTGGAGAGAAAGCTCAATATTGAGAATTTCTGTGCAAGATCAATAAATTAATCAAATGTCACCCACGATTGATGACGCGCCGATATAGCGTGAACAGCCATTCTTTATCAATCCCCATAGAATATTCATGGTCATATCTGGCTTGAACCAGCATAAAACTCTTTGTTATTGTCCGCGCTCCCCGCTGAAACAGCTTATTTATCTATAAATCAACAAGATAGCATTATGCGGTGGCGTCGCGGGGGCATCTGCTATCGGGAAGGAGAGTTATGAAGTCGCAGTTCAAAGTGGCGCTGGCCATGTTGGCCCTGTTCGTCGTCCAAGGCTGCACAGCCCCGGATTCATCCGCCAAACGCAATGCACCCGGCCCGGTGCTGACAGTGCATTACGAAAGTGCGCCCCTGATCCCCGTCACCATTGCGGGTGAGCAGTACCAGTTTTTGCTGGATACCGGGGCCAGTATCACCTTTATCGATCGTCGTCTGGCCAGCCGCTTCAAGGCGCTGACCTTAAGCGAATTGCCCAGGGCCTATCAGGCTGATTTTGCCACTGTGAACAGCGTTTCGAGCCAACTGGGCAGCGAGCAGCTTGGCTTTGTTGAGCCGCAGCCCTTCTCGGTGGGGTCGGTCACCATTGATGACAGCGAGCTGTGGGCAACTATTGATTTCGATCTCTTCTCCCAGTCTCTTGGCAGCCGTATTGATGGCATCCTCGGGATCGACACCATCCGCCGTTTCAACTGGGTGTTTGATCGCGACAGGCATCAGCTCACGGCTTCGCTGACGGCACCGTCGGCAGCCACGTTCGAGCGTTGCATCGGCTATGAAGACAGCTATAACCGCTCCCCGGCAGTGTATCTGACCCACGGTGAGAGCAGCGTGCGCATGTATCTGGATACCGGGGCCGATCAGAGCTATGCCGACCATGCCTTTATCGACTTTATGGCGAGCCAGAAGGCGATCTCTGGCGAAGATGCGATGCCACGCAAAGGGGTGGACGCCAGCGGTATGGTGGAGGGGCGTGAACATATCCTCACCGGCCTGCATTTTGATGAGCGCCAGCTCGGTGAGCTGCGCGTGTCGGAAAACAGCAATGAGCAGTATGGTCTGGGGCTGGATTTTGTTAACCGCTTCAATCGCTTTGCGATCATGCCCGGGCGGATGATGCTCTGCTACGACGCCGACAGCCTAGCGCGCAAAGTGCCGCCAGTCCTGCGCAATATCGGGGTGCGTTTTGATGGCGAGCATCTGCAGGTCTACTACAGCGACGAACGGGATCTTGCCCCCTATGGTCTGGCCAACGGCGACATTCTGGAACAGATCAACGGGGTGGCTTATCGTCCCCTCGAGATCGACAAGGTGCGTGAGCTGCTCAGCACCAGCAAGCCGGGGTCGCTCAAGTTGCGGATTGTGCGGGAAGGAAAACCGCTGGATATCGCCATCTAGTCAAGGTGGGGGCGGCAAGACGAGCCGCCCCTATGAGCCTCAGCCCTTGGTCGGATTTTCCATGCAGGTGAGGGTTGGCTGGCCGTAACGCTCCAGCGTGGCGTCGTCCCCCTTGGTGAAGAAGGTGAGGTTTTGCCCTTCATAACGGGCGCCGCTGGCGCTGGGGGCTTCATAGGCGAGCACTTGTTGCTGCTTGTCGCCCTCACTCAGGTTGATCACCGCGGCGGGCAGCTTGGCATCGTTATAGAAGTAGGTAGAGAGAGTGACGTTCTTGCCACATTGGTAGTTGACCGGAGCCGGCACCATCAGCTGGCCGCCGCTGATCTGCAGTTCGGTGATCCGCAGCAGGTAGTTATCTTCCACACACTGGCGCAGATCCTGCCCCTTCCAGCAGTCGTTACGCCCCTTGATCCAGCCGCGCTGCATGGCGCGCTCTGTCTTGAGCTGTTCGGGAGAGAGCGCAGCAATCGCCTTGGGGTAGAGGGCCGCCAGTTCGTTATCAAGGGCGGCCAGTTGGGCATCCTTGCAGATCAGAGTTTCGACCGACCCGGAGGCTTTGGTGCAGTCAAAGGAGGGGGTTGCGGCACTGGCCAGCAGAGGGGCAAACAGCAGGGTGGCAAACAAGGTCTTGTTCATCGATAGATTCCAGCAATGAGGAGGGCATATCTGCCTACTACAGCACACTCTTCAGGGCAATGCAGCAGGGGAGCTGAGCCCACTTGCACTGCTGAATGGCTGCCAAACGGAAAAACCCGACACTCCTGGCCGGAATGTCGGTTTTTTTGTGGCCGCGATAAAGGGGGCGGCGGATTGCCCGGTCGATCAGACCAGCGCCAGTTGCTGACTGCGGGCGCGCCACAGCCGCTCGTGGAAGAAGAACACCACGGTATTGATGGCCGGTTCGATCATCGCCATCACGCCGCCGGTGAGCAGCTCGCCGCTCAGCAGGAAGGCCACTCCGAAGGCCACCGAGAAGTGGACCACCGCGAAGCTGCTGGTCTTGGCCTGCAGGCTGTGATTTGGCTTGAGTTTGTGCCAGCCAAGGTCATGAAAGTAGAAGGCGACCGTGTTGACGGCGGGCTCGATCAGGGCGATCAGGCTGGCGGTCAGCAGCTCACCGGTCAGCAGGTAGGCCACGGTAAAGGCGACACCGAAGTGCAGGATGGCAAAGCTGATGGTCTTTTTCATGATGGCGGCTCCCTCTGTTGATGATGAGAGTATCCGCCGAAATGAGATTAAATGAAAACTATTCTCATCTATTGCCTGAATAGAGAGAACCTATCAACGGGCGAGTGGCCGGTGCGGTTCAGCGGTTGCCAATCGCAACCAAGGCGATAAAGTACAGGTTCTTCACACTTGCCCATGAAAAAGGATCTTTCATGAATATCAATGCCACTCTGCTTGGCCAGTTCATTGCGTTGCTGATGGTCATCGTCGGCCTCATCGCCTGGCGACTGGCGCGCCGCAAGAGCGAGCATCCGGCGCTGATCACCCTTATCTGCTCCCTGCTCTGTCTGTTTCCGCCCTTTGGCCTGCTGGCCCTGTTGCTGGTTGCGCTGAAACAGGATCTGCCCGTCCGCTCATAGGACGCGCAGGTTCAGGCTGCCGCACACACCGGCCGCACCAATAGAAAAAGCCCCGTGATGGGGCTTTTGCTATTGAACTCGGTGAGCGCCGTGTGGGCGGGGGATTAACCTTCGGCCTTGTTGAGCCACTCCACCTTGTACCGGGCGCCTGTGCCCTGTGCCAGCTTGGCACACAGCGGTTTGAGGAAGGCTTCAATCTGCTCGTCCAGCATCCAGGGCGGGCTGATGATCAGCATGCCTGAGCCGTTCATACCCCAGTCGGCGGTCTGACCGGCGACTTCCAGCTCGGCCACCAGCACGTTACCGAAGTTTTCCCGCTTGATGGCGCGCAGCATGTCTCGGGATTTGTCCGCCTCCTGCCCGAGGATCGGATACCAGAGGGCGTAGATGCCGGTCGCCCAGCGTTTCTGCGCCTTTTTCAGGGTATCGACCACGGCGAAGTAATCTTCCTTGAGCTCATAGGGCGGGTCGATCAGCACCAGCCCGCGGCGCGGGGTGGGTGGCAGCAGGGCGATCAGCCCCTCGAAGCCGTCACGGTGGTGTACGGCGACGCGAGGGTCATAACCCATGTTGGCGCGCAGATCTTCGACCTCGTTGTTGTGCAGCTCCATCAGTGCCAGCTTGTCCTGCTCGCGGGTGAGGCGACGGGAGAGCTCCGGCGAGCCGGGGTAGTAGTGCAGCTGGCCATCGCTGTTCATCTCTTCGATGACGCCGAGATAGGGGGCCATGGCAGACCACTGGGCCCGATCGTCCCACAGGCGGCCGATGCCGTCGGCATACTCGGCCTTCTTCTGGGACCAGTCGCCGCGCAGGTCGTAGAGACCGCCACCGGCATGGGTGTCCAGTACGATGAAGGGTTTCTCCTTCTTCTTGAGGGACTCGATGATCAGGGCCTGAACGGCGTGTTTCAGCACGTCGGCATGGTTGCCGGCGTGAAAGGCGTGGCGGTAGCTCAGCATATTAGATCTCTGAGGGGGCCCTGCTGGGCACCCAGTAACGATAGATAGTTCAACAAATTGCGGCTGTTGCCGCGAAACAGGGAGAGGCTGCGCAGGGTCTGCAGCAGGACGCCCTGTTGCAGCCGCTCCAGCTCCAGTTCGTGGGCCAGCATCGACTGATATTGCTGCTCGTCGAGTCGCGTCTTGGCGCTCTGGCGCAGGGCGCGCCACGGGGTCAGCACCGCCTCGGTCTGCACCAGCGCCGGTTGCAGGTCGGTCAGATCGACCACGATGCCGAGTTGATCGAGCCGGTGCAGCAGCAGCGCCAGATTGACGTTGCCCCCCTGCTCCTGCACGGTGAGCCAATCCTGGCTGCGCTCACCATAGACCTTGCCGCTCCAGTGCCAGAAGCCGATCGGCGTCGGCAATTCGTGGACCGCGATTCGCTCGCTAGCCATCAGCTGTTCGTCACGCAAAGAAGGCTTGCTCCATGGTTTCCAGCTCTTCGGAGAGGCTCATCCACTCCAGCTCCACTTCTTCCAGCTGCTCCTTGAGGGGGCCCTGGGATTTGAGCAGCTCGGAGAGCTTGGTTTTAGCGCTCTCTTCGTAGATGGCGGGGTCGGCCAGCTGGCTCTCGATGTCGCCAAGCTTGCCTTGCAGCTTCTCCATGCTCGCTTCGAGCTTTTCCAGCTTCTGGCGCAGGGGACGGGTTTGCTGGCGGAACTCCGCTTCGCGCCGTTTCTGATCCTTGCGCGCCACTGCCGAGTTGGCAGAGACGGGGCCATCCGCCGGTTTGGCGTTGGCCTCTTTCTCCTGCTCGCCGAGCCACTTGTGGTAGTCGTCCAGATCGCCGTCGAACGGCTCGACCCGGCCACCGTGCACCAGATAGAAGTCATCTGTGGTGGTACGCAGCAGGTGACGGTCGTGGGAGACCACCACCATGGCCCCTTCGAAGCCTTGCAGCGCCATGGTGAGGGCGTGGCGCATCTCCAGATCCAGGTGGTTGGTCGGTTCATCCAGCAGCAACAGGTTGGGCTTTTGCCAGGTGATCAGCGCCAGCACCAGCCGCGCTTTTTCGCCGCCGGAGAAGGGGGCCACCTTGTCGAGCGCCTTGTCACCGTGAAAACCGAAGCTGCCCAGATAGTTGCGCAGCTCCTGCTCGGTCTTGTCCGGCGCGAGGCGGGCCAGATGATCGAGCGGGGAATCGTCGAGACGCAGGGTCTCCAGCTGATGCTGGGCGAAGTAGCCGATGCTCACCCCGGCGCTCACTTCGAGCTTGCCCGACAGCGGCGGGTTGGAACCGGACAGCATCTTGATAAAGGTAGACTTACCGGCGCCGTTGCGACCGAGCAGGCCGATGCGCGAACCCGGTACCAGATTGAGTTTGATCTTCTCCAGGATCACCTTGTCGCCGTAACCGGCAGAGAGGTTCTCCATGGCGATGAGCGGGGTCGGCAGGGCCGACGGCTCGCGAAACTCGAAGCTGAACTCGGAGTCGGCGTGGGCGGGCAGGATCTTCTCCATCCGCTCCATGGCTTTCAGGCGGCTCTGGGCCTGACGGGCCTTGGAGGCCTTGTAGCGGAAGCGGTCCACATACGCCTGCATGTGGGACATCTCTCGCTGCTGCTTCTCGTACATCGACTGCTGCTGGGCCAGCTGTTCGGCGCGCTGCAGTTCGAAGTCGGAGTAGCCGCCGGTGTATTCGTTGAGCTTGCCGTTCTCGATATGGATGATGCGGCTGATGACCGAATCGAGGAAGTCACGGTCGTGAGAGATGAGCACCAGCGTGCCCTGATAGCCCTTGAGCCACTTCTCCAGCCAGATCACCGCATCGAGATCCAGGTGGTTGGTCGGTTCATCCAGCAGCAGCAGATCGGAGCGGCAGAGCAGCGCCTGGGCGAGGTTCAGGCGCATGCGCCAGCCACCGGAGAAACTGCGTACCGGCGAGCTCAGCTGCTCGTCGCTGAAACCGAGGCCGTGCAGCAGTTCTGCGGCGCGGGCGCGAATGCTGTAGGCACCTATGGTATCGAGGCGACCGTGCAGCTCGGCCACCAGCAGACCATTGTCATCCTGCTCGGCCTGCACCAGCTGAGCCTCCAGCGCGCGGAACTCCTTGTCGCCGTCGATCACATACTCGAGCGCGGAGCAGTCGAGCGCCGGGGTCTCCTGCGCCACGCCTGCAATCTGCCAGCCAGCGGGCAGGCTGAAGGTGCCGCTGTCGATGGCCAGCTCGCCCCGTACCAGTGCAAAAAAGGTGGACTTGCCACAGCCGTTTTTGCCCACCAGACCCACTTTGTGGCCGGGGTGAATGGTGGCGGAGGCGTTGTCCAGCAGCTTGCGGCCGCCGCGGATCAGTTCGATTTGACTGGCAACTATCATGGGTGGGATCTGCTTGCTCAAAATGGAGGAGAAAAACTGGCGCGGATCTTACGTGAAATGGCGCTGATTTGCACTGTAGCGAAGGGCTGGCCACTGGCTGGCGCTGCAAAAACATGCCATAACAGAGAAACCAGTTTGGTTACGGGAGGTTAGCATGCATATCAGGGATATTATGACGACCCGGGTCGCCACCGTTTCAATGGATGATCGACTCAGTGTCATCAAGGATATCTTCGAGCAGGCTCACTTTCGCCACCTGCTGGTACTGGAAGAAGGGGAACTGGTAGGGGTCATCTCGGATCGGGATCTGTTCCGCGCTATCAGCCCCTATCTCGACTCCGAAGCCGAGATGAGCCGCGATACCGAAACCCTCACCAAGCGGGCCCACCAGATCATGAGTCGTCAACCCGTTACCATCGCCCCCCATCTCACCGTGCGCGACGGCGTCAAGCTGATGCTGGAGAAGGGGGTCTCCTGCCTGCCAGTGCTGGAGAATGGCGCCCTGGTCGGCATCATCAGCTGGAAGGATTTTCTCAAGGCTGCGCTGGAGAGTGATGCGCTGGTTTGAGTTTGGCACTAAGCACCATCAGCTGACAGAGAACCAACATAGAGAGAGGGGAGCCAAGGCTCCCCTCTCTCTATATTGGCTTTGCCGACAATGCCGGTTTGCACGCCGCCAGCATCATCATGGCTCGGGCTGCCCTGCGACAAGGCAGGAGGGGCCGCTGCCGGAGAGGTGCGGCTGAAGATGGGTGCGGATCTCCTGCAGGGTGCGCTGGTACTGCCGGGCATGCTGATCGAGAAACGCGGGGCTGTGCTTGAGGCGCCGCTCCAGGGTATCAACCAGCAGCGCCACCCTGGGGGCGGCCATACCCGCTGGCCAACAGTGTTGCAGCAGCTCCAGCAGTTGCCAGGCATCGCCCGGCAGGGCGGGGAACTCCTCCAGCAGTTGCAAGCCCGCTTGCAGGGCTGTCTGATACTGGCTGGCCTGCATCGACTTGTGGCGCAGTTGGCGCAGTTCGTTCAGCCGTTGTTCTCTCGCCGTCAGACGCTGGCCCAGCTCGGCCACCAGATGGTGGAACAGCTGGCGGGTCAGCGGGTGGGGCGCCACCCTGACGCGGTAGTGGGTCAGCTGGGTCAGATAGCGCTGGGCGTGGTGGGGCAAACCGCAGAACTGGCTGACCGCAAAGCCGAGCAGCAGGGTGAGGTGGTTGTTGCTCCCCTCATCCGGCTGGTGGTGGGCAATCAGGATCAGCGCCTCGTCGAAGCGGTAATCCAGCCCCAGCATCAGCGCCTGCAGCAGCTCATATTCGTGGGGTTGCAGGTGGACGGTGCGCTTGAGGTGCTCCCACTCCTGTTGCAGGGAGCGGATCCGGTTGCTGGAAGGGGCGTGCCACAGCACCGCCAGACTGGCATTGAGCATGAAGCTGTCGATGGCGAGCCGGACGCGCTGCTCGCCGAAGTGGCGCAGGGTCAGGCTGTTGGCCTGCTCCAGCACCTTCTCCTCATCTTGCAGCACCAGCCCGAGCAACATCGCCAGTTGATGCCAGCGCGGCTGATGGGGGTGGATCTGCAGCAGCTCTCCCATGGTCTCCCACGCCGCCAGCCAGTGATGCTGGTGCAGCTCGCTGGCGAGTTGCAGCTCCAGCCGGGTGGCCATCGAGACGCTGGCCTGATGGCGCTGCAAGTCGGTCCGGGCGCTTTGTAATTTGCCGAGCCCCAGCATGGCGTAGAAGAGCCCGGCCCTTGGCCAGCTCGCCTGATACTCGTTGGCACAGAGGGCATAGTGCTGGGCGGCGGTGATCCGCTCGGCTGATTGCAGCAGCAGGTAGCCCTTGAGTCGATCCAGCCAGGGGGTCAGCGAGCGATTCTCCCGTTGAAACAGCAAGTCTTCACAGAGGGCGGTAGCCAGTTGCCACTCCCGCAGCAGAATGGGGGCGGCCAGCGTATGGGTCAGGTTGCTTAACTTCACCAGCTGGCCGAGCACCGCGGTGAGCTGCTGGGTCATGAAGGGGAGAGCCAGATAGAGGGAGAAGTAGAGATCCGAGGGGAGAAACTCCTGCTCATTCTGATCGGCATCGAGCAGCAGCAATACGCAACCGGGTTGCAGCAGGCCGAGATAGTGCGCTTCGTGCAGCAGCCGGGCTCCGTCAAGATCCTGCTGCTTGTCCTGCTGACAGATGATGGCGTCGAAGGCGTGCTGTTGCAGCAGGGCCAGCAGGCCGCTGCGCTCGTGGTTTGGATGGCTGTGGTAGTGGATCCGGTCGGCGGGCACCCCCTGTTCGGTCAGTTCCCGGGTGATGGCGCTACGGAGCAGGGGATCCTCTTCGAGCAGCAGTATCGTCATGCAGGTACTTCCTGTGAGCAAACCATTAGGTTGATTATGGTAGACCCAAGAGGAACATAGGCACAGCACTCGCTGAGTGAAAAGCTGACAGTAGCCAGCAGGGTGCTGGAGGGCGCACTATGGGCTGTTATTTCAATCGGTTATGCCATCTATCAGGGCTGCAACCTGTTATTGACGAGGGCGGATCTGCGCCCCGAAGGGGCAGTCGCTCTGGCGGATCAGCCGCGACCCCTTGCCCTGTTCCCCCAGCCAGCTTAATTCCAGTTTGCCAAGGCGGCCCAGATGGCGCAGCTCGAACTCGTAGCGCTGGCAGAGGTTGTCCTGGGGCAGACTCGCCATACCCGCAGGCAGGCGATATTGATAGCGCAGGATTGGCCCATCTTCCAGCTTGCTGGTCACCGGCACCAGCCCCTCTGGGGTGGGCAGCGGCGCCCCGAGCGCACGGCGCAAACTGAGCGGCGCATCGATCGCTTTTTGATAGTGCAGGCCGTTCATCGCCGCCAGCTCCTCTTCCAGTCGTTGCAACTCTCCTTCCAGTCCATTGAGCGCGGCCCCCAGCTGCTGGTGGGTCGTTGACGAGGCGCAGCCACCCAGCAACAGGGTGGCAAGCAGCAGGGCGGCTCTGATGGGGGGCACGGCATCTCCTTGGCAATGACGATGAAGCGTGAAGGTCAGGTCGGCTGGCCCTGACTATAGCAGGGGATTGCTGGGGGGCGTCCCCTGCAGCAGTTGGGCCAGACGGGCCAGCCCCTCGCCGACCCGGGCGTCGGTGGCGGGTTGGCTCAGGCTCAGGCGCACCCCCTGCGGAGCGGCAAACTGACCGGCGGCGAAGTGTTCCCCGCTCGCCACGCCAACGTCAAGGGCGTCGGCGGCAGCAGCAAACTGCTGGCTGCGCCAGGGCTCCGGCAGCGGCAGCCAGGCGTGCATGCTGCCCGGCTGCCAGCGGGCGGCGGGCAGCAGGTGGCGCAGCAGTTCGCCACGGCGTTTGAGGATCTCTCGCTGCTGCTCGACCAGCGGCATGATCTGGCGCTGACTGACCATTTTGCAGGCGAGCTCGATCAGCAGTGGGCTCACCATCCAGCTCGACAGCCGCATGGTCTGGGCGAAGGCGCTGCGCAGGGCAGGGGGCGTCAGCACGAAGCCCACCCGCAGGCCGCCGCAGGCGATCTTGGCCAGACTGCCCAGATAGATGACCCGCTCCGGCGCCAGATTGACCAGAGGGATCACCGGTTGCTGGGGCAGCAGGCCGTTGACGTCATCCTCGATGATCAGCAGATCGTGGCGACGGGCGATGGCGACGATGGCCTCCCGCCGCGCCAGACTCATGATAGCGGTGGTGGGGTTTTGCAGGGTCGGGGTGAGGTAGAGCAGCTTAGCCCGGCGGGTACGGCAGGCGGCGTCCAGCGCTTCGGGCAGCAGCCCCTCCTCATCCATCGCCAGTCCCACCACCTGATTCTTCAGCTGGCGAGCGTTACCCAGCATACCGGGGTAGCTCAGCCCCTCGCACAGGATGGTCTCCCCCACGCAGCCGGTCGCCAGCAGCGCCAGCATGATGCCGTGCTGGGCGCCGTGGCTGAACAGCAGGCGATCCTCACTGCAGGCCACCCCTTGCTCCGCCAGCCAGTTGACGAACTGCTGGCGCTGATCCGGCCGTCCCGCTTCCTTGTCGTAGCCGAGCAGGGCGTTGAGATCCCCGTCCGCCACTTCCCCCAGCATGGGGCGAATGATGGCCGCCCGATCCAGCTGCACCGGCAGGTTTTGCCACAGCTCGATGCGGTGCCCCTCCTCCTGGCGGATCACCCACTCATTGGCGGGATCCGTGTTCGCTCCCTTGACCCAGGTGCCGTGACCCACCCGGGCGGCCAGCAGGCCGCGCCGCTCCGCCTCGCTGTAGGCGCGGGTGACGGTGCCGACGGTGACACCCAGACGATCCGCCAGGGATCGGTGGGTAGGCAATCGGGTCTGCGGTGGCAGCTCGCCATTCACGATCCCCTGTTCGATCGCTTTGACCAGCTTGAGGTAGAGGGGGCCATCGAAGGCCGTAAGGTCGGGTGTCCAGATTGTCATGGTGACAATAAATCCATTGATCAAAATTTGCTGTCAATATAGCGTGAATTTCAACCTAATAACAACCAAATAGCACACATTGTATCGATACAATGTGTCAAGCAAGGAGTCACAATATGACGATGGAGTGGTATGTCACCCTGTTCGGTTTTGCCGTACTCACCTGCGGTACGCCGGGGCCCAACAACCTGATGTTGACGGCCTCCGGTGCCAACTTCGGGGTGCGTCGCACCCTGCCACATCTGCTTGGGGTCGGATTGGGGCAGCCGGTGCTGCAACTGGTGCTGGCGCTGGGGCTTTATCCGCTGTTCGAGCGCTGGCCCTTGTTGCGGCTCGGTTTGCAGATTTTCGGCAGCCTCTATCTGCTGTGGCTGGCGTGGCGTATCGCGGTGGCCGGGGCGCCGGGGGATCCGGCCCGACGTGCCCGTCCGCTGACCATGCTGGAGGGGCTGGGCTTTCAGTTCCTCAATCCCAAGGCGTGGATGATGGGGATCTCCGCCATCAGTCTGTTCAGCCTGCCCGGTGCCAGTTACTGGTCGAGTCAGCTGGCGGTGATGGTCATGTTTGTGCTGGTGGCCCTGCCGGTCTGCTTTGTCTGGGTACTGTTCGGCCATCAGCTGAGCAACTGGATCAGCTCGGATCGGGGCTGGCGCCGACTCAACGGTTCTCTCGGTCTGCTGACGGCGCTCTGCGTGGTGATGCTCTGGTATTGAGCCGTGCTGCGCTGATGGGGAAGGTGGCCGAGAAAGAGGCATTTCTGACTTGTCGCCACGGGGTTGGCTCTGCATATTAGAAGGCTTTCCCCATAACGGGGGCGTTGCATCGACAAGAGGTTGAGATGGATCTGAACTGGTTACTGCCCCTGGCGGGGTTTGCCCTGGTCACCTGCGGCACGCCGGGGCCCAACAATATGTTGCTCACCAGCGCCGGGGCGGCGCAGGGGTTTCGCCGCACGATTCCCCTGCTGGTGGGGGTGGTGGGGGGGATCAATCTGATGATCCTCGCCACTGCGCTGGGGCTTGGCGTGGTGTTCGAGAAGGTGCCGCTGCTGCACGACGGCCTCAAGATTATCGGCTCGGCCTATCTGCTCTGGCTGGCGTGGAAGGTGGCGACCGCCAGCGGCCCAGCCGAGGGCAACCGGCCGCTCATTCCCGCCCATCAGGGGGCCATGCTGCAACTGCTCAACCCTAAGGCGTGGATGATGGCGCTCTCCGCCATCAGCGGTTTCACTATGGCGGGGGAGGCTTACTGGCCCTCCGCGCTCTGGGTGCTGGTGATCTTCTTTATTACCGGCCTCTACACCGGGGCGTTCTGGGTGCTTTTTGGTGCCCAGGTGCGGCAAATCATCCGCACTGCCCGGGGTTGGCGGCGTTTCAATCTTGGCATGGGGCTGGCGACAGCCGCCTGTGTCGGGATGATCTGGATTTAGCCCGGGGTTGACCCGGGCCTTTACCGGCTGTCTTGTTGGCCCTGCGGGGCCTTTTTTATCTCGTCAGCGTGGCCTTGCCTGCAAGGTGGCGTGGTTCTGCCCTCTCTTAGGATGAAAGGAGTTCATATGAAATGTATCGGTCTGCTGGGTGGCATGAGCTGGGAGTCCACCGTCAGTTACTATCAGGCGCTCAATCGCGGGGTGCGGGCGCAGCTTGGCGGTTTGCACTCGGCGCGGGTGCTGCTCAATAGCGTCGACTTTGCCGGTATCGAGCGGTTGCAGCATGCCGGTGACTGGCCCGCTACCGCTCGTCAGCTGGCGGCGGAGGCGCGTAAGTTGCAGGATGGCGGCGCCGATTTCTTGCTGATCGGCACCAATACCATGCACAAGGTCGCCCCCGAGATTGAGGCGGCCATCGATATCCCGCTGCTCCATATCGCCGATGCCACCGCGGCCAAATTGCGGGCGGACGGGATAACCCGGGTCGGCCTGCTCGGCACCCGCTTCACCATGGAGCAGGATTTTTACAAGGGGCGCTTGCAGGATCGCTTCGGGTTGGCGGTGCTGGTACCCGATGAGGCCGGGCGGGAGCGGGTACACAGGATCATCTATGACGAGCTCTGTCTGGGGGAGATCCGTGACGCGTCGCGCGCCGAGTATCTGGCCATTATCGCCGGGTTGGCGGCCGCCGGCGCCGAGGCGGTGATCCTCGGTTGCACCGAGATTGCCCTGTTGGTGGGGGAGGCGCAGGCGGCCGTGCCGCTCTACGACACCACCGCCATTCATGCCGAGGCTGCTGTCACCCTGGCTCTGACATCCGATTAATTAACTGGTCAGATCTCACTATTCATGCTTGTCTCATACCCCTTGCCACAAAAGCGTGTAAAATTGCGCCCTGAATTTTCCCCGGCCAACGCGGGTTGGCTGCGGTTTCCTAGCATGCAAGGCTGACATTGTGACTGAAGTAGATAGATTCGCGGATATTCGCCCCTACCGCGATGAAGAAGTGCCGGCAGCCATCGAACGGCTGATCCAGGATGATGAATTTATCGGCGCCATCGCCAAGTATCGTTTCGGTTCCCTGATGAGCTGGCTGGGTTGGGCCATCCGCCCGATGATCCGCCTGTTCCTGCGCCGCAAATGGTCAAAAGTGACCACTGTGCATCAGGTCCAGATGGGGGTCACCCGGTACATGTCCCGCATGATCGCCACCTCCACCAAGGGGGTGACCTTCTCCGGGATCGAGCATCTTAAGAAAGAGCAGGGCTATCTGTTTGTCTCCAACCACAGAGACATCGCCATGGACCCGGCGTTTGTTAACTGGGGGCTGCACACCCACGGTTTTGATACCGTGCGTATCGCCATCGGTGACAACCTGCTGCGCAAACCCTGCGCCACCGAGCTGATGAAGCTCAACAAGAGCTTTATCGTCAAACGCTCTGCCAAGGGGCCGCGAGAGATGATGAAGGCGCTCGGCGAGCTGTCTGCCTATATTGGCAACTCGGTTCACGAAGGTCACTCCATCTGGATCGCCCAGAAGGAAGGGCGCGCCAAGAATGGCGATGACAAGACAGATCCCGCCATCCTCAAGATGTTCTACGTCGACGGCAAGAAGCAGAAGATCGACTTCGTCGACTACATGCGCAGCCTCAATATCGTACCGGTCAGCATCAGCTACGAGCTGGACCCGACCGACAAGGCGAAGGCGCGCGAGCTCTACGAGAAGTCGGTCAACGGCAGCTACGAGAAGGGCGAGTTCGAGGATATCGAGAGTATCGTCGCCGGTATCGTCGGCATGAAGGGGCGGGTACACGTCTCCTTCGGCGCGCCGATCACCGAGGGTTTCAGCGATCCGGACGAACTGGCCGCGCTGATCGACAAGGCGATCTGGAGCAGCTACCACCTCTTCCCCAGCAACTATCTGGCGGCCGATGTCTCCGGCAAGGCCAATACCATCGAACAGGCGGCCTTCCTGACTCGTCAGTCAGAGGTGCCGGAAGAGCACAAGGCGATCTGGCGTGCCATGTACGCCAAACCGGTAGAAAACGCCAAAAAGGCTTGAATGAAACCGGTTGTTAAACGGTTTTGCGAAAAAAACGGGCGCTGATGCGCCCGTTTTTGCGTCTGGTCAAAGTCGAGGGGGAAAGGGTGGTGAATAATATGGTTTCAGCTGGTACGATCACTATGAAAATGGGATTATGTCTCTTGGCAAGGTGCTGACGAGTGTGTAACAGTGCCCATATAGCTGAACATGAGCAAAAGCTCTAAACCGGTTTGCACGGATTGCAGACGGCATTATTGAAGGACCTGTCACAGGTCCTTTTTCATTGGCTGGCAAAGATGCCGCCCAGATATACCTAACAGGAAACAGACGCCATGATCACCGGTAGCCTGAACACCCTGCAGCGGACGCCGCTGCCCGCCCCGCTGGCCCGCATCATGGCCGAGGTGGTGAAGAGCGTGGCTCACTGGGGTGACGCTCCGCTCGGCAAGACCGAGATCGATGGCCTGAACCTGTTCTGTCTGGTGAGCGAGGATCTGACCGAGCCAGCCGCGGATCGCCGTGGCGAATTCCATCAGCAGTATCTCGATATCCAGCTGCTGCTGCGCGGTGAAGAGTGGATAGGTGTGGGCCCCCACGACTACGTGAGCGACGGCGCCGACCATCCCCATCCCGACCTCTGGTTTGTCGATGACGAGCAGACCAGCTATCTGGCGCTGCAACCAGGCGATTTCGCCATCTTCTGGCCGGGCGAGCTGCACCGCCCGCTCTGTACCTTCAACCAGCCCGCCAAGGTGAAGAAGCTGGTGGTCAAGGTACACAAGGATCTGCTGGCTATCGCCTGAGCATTCCCATTGAGGCGAGCCCTGCGCAGCTGATGCGTTGAGACTCGCAAGCATTGAAACCAGTGATACGCACCACAAGTTGCGATGACTCTTTCAAGAGCAAGAATTGAAAAATTGGACGCACCCTCCTGCGACCATAAGCCCCCGGCAGGGGAATCCCATCCTCTTTTGGATGACACGACACTGTCGGCATAAAGCCGAAGCACAGGAAGATGTAGAAAATGAGCAAGTTGGTATTGATCCTTAACTGCGGTAGCTCTTCCCTGAAATTTGCCGTAATGGACGCCGAAACAGGTGAGGACATGCTGTCCGGCCTGGCCGAATGCTTCAATCTGGATGATGCACGTATCAAATGGAAACTCCACGGGGTCAAGGGCGAAGCCATGCTGGGAGCGGGTGCCGCTCACCAGGAGGCCCTCGACCATATCGTGGGTCACATCCTGCCGCAGGATCCGACTCTTGCCGAGCAACTGGTGGCCATCGGTCACCGAATCGTACACGGTGGCGAGCAGTTCTCCCGCTCCGTGCGCATTGATGACGGCGTGATCGCCGGTATCGAAGCCGCCATTCCGTTCGCCCCGCTGCACAACCCGGCGCACCTCATCGGTATTCGCTCCGCGCTGAAAGTGTTCCCGCAGCTGTCCGAGAAGAACGTGGCCGTCTTCGACACCGCCTTCCACCAGACCCTGCCGCAAGAGGCCTACCTCTATGCGCTGCCGCACAAGCTCTACCGCGAACACGGCATCCGTCGTTACGGTGCCCACGGTACTTCTCACCGCTACATCGCGGAAGAAGCGGCAAAAGAGCTGGGCAAGCCGTTGAATGAACTGAACATCATCAACTGCCACCTGGGTAACGGTGCCTCTGTCTGCGCCATCAAGAACGGCGAATCCGTTGACACCTCCATGGGGCTGACTCCGCTGGAAGGTCTGGCGATGGGTACCCGCTCCGGTGATATCGATCCGGCCGTGGTCTTCTTCATGCACGACCAGCTCGGTTACAGCGTGGAGCAGATCAACCACACCCTGACCCGTGAGTCCGGTCTGCTGGGGATGACAGAAGCGAGCAGCGACTGCCGCTATGTCACCACCAACTACGCCACCGACGCCGGTGCCAAGCGTGCGCTGGATGTCTTCACCTACCGTGTGGCCAAGTATGTCGGTGCCTACGCCGCTGCGATGGACGGTCGTCTGGACGCCGTGGTCTTCACCGGCGGTATCGGTGAGAACGCCGCCATGGTGCGCGAGATGGTGCTGAACCGCCTGGCTCTGTTCGGCTTCAAGGTGGACAAAGAGGCCAACAACGCCGCGGTACTGGGTGGCGAAGGTCGCATCACCACCGCCGACAGCCGTTGCGCCATGGTGATCCCGACCAACGAAGAGCTGGTCATCGCCCGCGATGCCCTGAGCCTGGTCTGCTAAGTCAGCCTCGCTTTGAAACAACGCCCGGCCTGTGCCGGGCGTTGTCATTTCTGGCGTTCACCGATTTGACATGGGGGAGGGGAGCGGTACCCTGACCACCACTGTTTTTGCAGCCAGCGGGCTGCCCGGTTCGGGAGAGAGCAATGAAAGAGGCGTTTTTTAACTGGTTGTCGGGTCTTGGGGTGGAAGTGACCAACCTGATGGCGCTGGTGATCGCGCTGGGCTTTATCGTCATCACCTCGTTGCTGCTGCACATGGCGCTGCACCGGGTGCTGCTGGTCCGGCTGGTGGGGATCCTCGGCAAGGCCAAGCAGGTGTGGCTGCCGCCCCAGCTGCAACAGCGCCTCTTCAACCGGCTCGCCTTTGTGCTGCAAGGGGCCGTGCTGCTCGGTCAGGCGGAGATCTGGCTGCCCCGCCAATCGGATAGCCTCAAGCTTATCGAGATGGTGGCCCAGCTCTGGATTTTGCTGTTCCTGCTGCTGGCCTTCTTCGCCCTGCTCGACTGCCTGTTGTCGGTGAGCCGTTACACCCGCCTTGGTCGGGATTTGCCCCTGCGCGGCATCTTCCAGGGGGCCAAGCTGGTAGGCAGCATTCTGGTGGGCATCCTGATGATCGCCCTGCTGCTCGGCAAGTCGCCGCTGTTCCTGTTCAGCGGTCTGGGTGCCATGACCGCAGTGCTGATGCTGGTGTTCAAGGACCCTATCCTCGGGCTGGTGGCGGGGATCCAGCTCTCCGCCAACCGGATGCTGAGCGTCGGTGACTGGCTGCAGATGGACAAGTACGGCGCCGATGGCGAGGTGACCGACATCGGGCTTACCACGGTCAAGGTATCGAACTGGGACAAGACCATCACCACCATTCCCACCTATGCCCTGATCTCCGACTCTTTCAAGAACTGGCAGGGGATGACCGAGTCGGGGGGCCGCCGCATCAAGCGCAGCGTCAATATCGACATGACCAGCGTGCGTTTTCTGACGGCCGAGGAGCAGTTGCAGCTCAAGCAGGCGCAGCTGCTGGCACCCTATCTAAGCCGCAAGGAGCAGGAGCTGAGCGCTTACAACCAGCAGCTGAGCGATGCCCTGAGCTGCCCCATCAACGGCCGTCACCTCACCAACCTCGGCACCCTGCGCGCCTATCTGGATGCCTACCTGCGCGCCCACCCCGGCATTCGCAAGGACATGACCCTGATGGTGCGCCAGCTGGCACCCACCTCAGACGGTTTACCGCTGGAAATTTACTGCTTCACCGCGACTACCGCATGGGCCGATTACGAAGGGATCCAGGCCGATATTTTCGACCATATCTTCGCCATCATTGAGCAATTTCATCTGCGGTTGCATCAATCTCCCACAGGTTACGATATGCGTGCCTGGCAACGGGGATAAACAGGGAAATGGGGCGGGTCGGGGATGCGGAAAAAACCGCATATTAATCATCGACCCGTCGCCACTTGTCAGTTGAAATTTGCCGTGCAGAGGAGAAAAATGGCGGCCTTCTCTTCGCGCCCCTGATCCCCTCTTGATCAGCTGCCAGCCCAGAGACGTCACTTCAAGTCATCATCATGGGAAAGTTATGAAGCTCCTTCGCAATAGTGTGGCAACACTCTGCTACAGCCTGCTGCTGACCGCTGCGCCGGTTTTCGCTGTTGAAGCTGTTGAATATGCTCTGCCTGCGGCCAACAGCCGTCTGGTAGGGGAAAATCTGGAATACGTGGTTCCGGCCGAAGAGAACGGCCAGCCGCTGGAGGCCATTGCGGCCAAATTCCAGCTGGGGCTCACCAACATGACCGAAGCCAACCCCGATGCGGATCCCCTGCTGGTACAGACCGGCGAGAAGCTGGTGATCCCCCAGCAACTGATCCTGCCGGATGCACCCCGTGAAGGGATCGTGCTGAACGTGGCCGAGATGCGCCTCTACTACTACCCCAAGGGTAAAAAAGTGGTGGAAGTGCTGCCTATCGGCATCGGCCAGCTCGGCACCGACACCCCGGAAAACTGGGTGACCAGCGTGCAGCGCAAGAAAGCGGGCCCGACCTGGACCCCGACCGCCAAGATGCATGCCGAATATGCCGCCCGTGGCGAGAGCCTGCCTGCGGTATGGCCGGCCGGCCCTGACAACCCCATGGGTCTGTTTGCCCTCTACATCGGCAAGATGTATGCCATCCACGGTACCAACGCCAACTTCGGCATCGGCCTGCGGGTGAGCCACGGCTGTGTGCGCCTGCGCAACGATGACATCGCCTATCTGTTCAAGCAGGTACCGGTCGGTACCCGCGTCCAGTTCGTCAATCAGCCGATCAAGGCCTCTCTCGAGCCCAACGGCGTCCGCTATCTGGAAGTGCACCAGCCGCTGTCGCGCAGCGAAGAGGAGTTCAACTCCAAGCTGCCGGCACCGCTGCCGATGACCCCGGCGGTGACCCGCTTCATTGCCCACGCCGACAGCGACTCCCAACTGGTGAAGCAGGCGCTGGAGCAGCGCAACGGCATGCCGATGGCGATCAACCGCTAACGGCAAATTCCCGTCATGACAAAGGGCGAACAGCATGCTGTTCGCCCTTTTTGTTTCTGCTGCATTGACTCAGCTTCGCAGCAGATTTGCCTGCAGCTCGCTGCCGAGCTGATCGAGCAGATGGTAGCGAGCCTTGTAGCTGGCCCGCTTGCGGGAGGGGATCTCCTCCAGCGTCTTGCGGGGCACTTCCAGCGGCAGGCTCATCCAGAGTTCATCCTGCACGCAGCCCTGATGCTCCTGCCACAAGCCGTCGAGGTCGAACTTGACCCGATCGGCAGTGCGTTTGCTGCTCTGATAGACGTGGCTTTGGGTGCGGATCCCGAGCAGGCTCTTGCACGCCAATCCCCGGGCCAGCTCGGCGGCCATATAGACCAGCAGGGACATGGGGCGCAGCCCGCCGCACGCCTTGGTGACCAGCTTGATCTCCTCGCTCTGCCCCTTGCCGCCCTGCAGCGAGCAGATTTCGAGGGTCGGGTTCGGTGCGGGGCGCAGATTGAGGGCCATGTAATAGAGCGCCGCGTCACCCAGCTTGAGGGTCAGGCTCATCTCCCCCTCTTTGCCCATGTGGGTTTGGTAATCCAGTTGCAGGGTCAGGGGGGCCGTCAGCTTGTCGCTCTGCCACTGGGCCAGCAGCAGGCCGCGCCCGCTGTAGATCGCCAGCTGTTGCGCCTTGGGCAGCTGGCGAGCCAGCTGCTGGTAGTGGCCGCTGATAAGCCCGGCTCGCAGGCGCTTGCTGAGCCCCTTGTGGCGATAGGGGTGGATCGGCTTTTCCAGAATATCGGGGAAGCGGCTGATCGCCTGCGCTAGCAGCGGTTGCTCCTGCTGCTGGCGATAGAGGGCGCGGGCGCCGGGATTGAGCCAGAGACGCCCCACATACTTGGCCCGTCGGATGAGATGACCCGACTCCTCCACCGGATGAAGGCGGCGGGCGAGGGTGCGCAGGTGTGACAGATGAGATGACATGGTGCCGACCTCTGACTGGTGTGATGAGACAGGGCGGGGAGTGTAGGAGCGGGGCGCCGGCTTGTAAAAAAATGGATAGTAACAAAATGTGAAAACATAACGCTCAGTAGCGGCGGGCGCTGCGAGGTGACCGTCACGGCCACGGCAGGAAATCTGGCGCCATCCTCTTGATGCGGCAGATGATTTGATGCGCAAAGGTTTTTATTGTGTTTTGTGTTTGTTAAAAGTGGTTGAGCTGGCGCGAACGGCTGATTAAGCTAGGCCGGTTTTTTAGGGATGAGCCCGTCACCAGAGCGGGCAGAAAATGACACAAAACGGAGTTTTGCATGACAGCTAGCACACCCATGTTAATCACCTTCCTGGTGTATATCCTCGGAATGGTGTTGATCGGCTTCGTCGCCTATCGCGCCACCCGCAACTTTGATGACTACATTCTGGGCGGTCGCCGGATGGGGAGCTGGGTGACCGCTCTCTCTGCCGGCGCCTCCGACATGAGCGGCTGGTTGCTGATGGGCCTGCCCGGCGCCGTCTTTGTCAGCGGCATCTCCGAGAGCTGGATCGCTATCGGTCTGGTCATCGGTGCCTACCTCAACTGGCGCTGGGTAGCGGGCCGCCTGCGGGTACATACCGAGAAGAACCGCAACGCCCTGACCCTGCCGGACTATTTCACCTACCGCTTTGAAGATCACAGCAAGGTGCTGCGCATTCTCTCGGCGCTGGTGATCCTGCTCTTCTTCACCATCTATTGCGCCTCCGGCGTGGTGGCCGGTGCTCGTCTGTTTGAGAGCACCTTCGGCATGGATTACAACACCGCCCTCTGGGTCGGTGCCGCCGCCACCATCACCTACACCTTCTTCGGCGGCTTCCTCGCGGTGAGCTGGACCGACACGGTGCAGGCGACCCTGATGATCTTCGCCCTGATCCTGACCCCGGTCTTCGTCATCATCGCCGTCGGCGGGGTGGACAGCGCCATGATCGAGGTGGCAGCCAAGAGCGCCACCAACCTCGACATGTTCAAGAATCTGGATGTGATCGCCATTGTCTCGCTAATGGCCTGGGGCCTTGGCTACTTTGGTCAGCCCCACATTCTGGCCCGTTTCATGGCGGCGGATTCCCACCACTCCATGGCCAATGCCCGTCGCATCAGCATGACCTGGATGGTGTTCTGCCTCGCTGGTGCGGTGGCCATCGGCTTCTTCGGGCTGGCCTACTTCGCCCGCTTCCCGGAAGTGGCAGCTGGGGTGACCGGCAACCCGGAGCGGGTCTTTATCGAGCTCTCAAAGATCCTGTTCAACCCCTGGATCGCCGGGGTGCTGCTCTCCGCCATTCTGGCGGCGGTGATGAGCACTCTAAGTTGTCAATTACTGGTCTGCTCCAGCGCCATCACCGAGGATCTCTACAAGCCGTTCCTGCGCAAGAACGCCTCCCAGCGTGAGCTGGTGTGGGTGGGTCGCCTGATGGTGCTGCTGATCGCGGTGATTGCCATCGCCGTCGCCATGAATCCGGAAAACCGGGTGCTGGGGCTGGTGAGCTACGCCTGGGCCGGTTTCGGTGCCGCCTTCGGTCCCGTGGTGCTGCTCTCCGTGCTGTGGCCGCGAATGACCCGCAACGGCGCGCTGGCCGGCATGCTGGTCGGTGCCATCACCGTCATCGTCTGGAAGCAGTTCGGTTGGCTGGGGCTGTATGAGATCATCCCGGGCTTCCTGTTCGCACTGCTGGCCATCGTGGTGGGCAGTTTGCTGGGCGAAGCGCCCTCAAAAGCGATGCTGGAGCGTTTCCGCGATGCCGAGGAGGAGTACAACACTCCGGCCGAGAGCGCGGGAGAGCCGGTCGCGGTGAACTGATCCCCCTTACCGCTTTCTGATTGAGAGCCCCGCCCCCGGACAAGGAGTGCCCTGGTTGGCCATCCTTGCACCGGTTTGGCGGGGCTTTGTGCTATCTGATTCACTCTTGGGCACTTTTTTATGTTCGGCCGGTGTCTCCCGGGTGCTCGCTTTCTTTTGTCTTGGCACCGAATATGGGACACTAGGCCGCCTGAAGGAGACCTAGTGCATGCGGCTATTCACCCTGATCCTGATCCTCCTGCTGGGGGGACTGCAATATGACCTCTGGCTGGGGAAGAACGGGCTATCCGATTATCAGAACCTGTCGGAGGCCATCTCGCAGCAACAGCGGGACAACCAGACTCTCAAGGATCGTAACGACCTCATTTACCGCGAGATAGATGATCTCACCTCTGGCCTCGAGGCCATCGAGGAGTTGTCGCGCAACGATCTGGGTTACATCAAGCAGGGGGAGACCTTCTACCGGATCATCCCCAAAGAGAAAGACAAAGAGACAGCGCCGGACGATGAGCCCTACGATGACTGATGCCAGCCGGGTATCCGGCCTGACGGCGATCGTCCCTGCCGCCGGTATCGGCAGCCGGATGGGGGCCGATTGCCCCAAGCAGTACCTGCAACTGGCGGGTAAAACCATTCTCGAACATACCCTGGAGCGGCTGCTCTCCCACCCGGCCATCGCCCAGGTGATCGTGGCGCTGGCGCCCCATGACCGCTGGTTCGAGGCCCTGCCCGTGGCGGCCGACCCGCGCATTGTGCGGGTAGAGGGAGGCGCCGAGCGCGCCTTTTCCGTCCTCAATGGTCTCCATGTGGCGCAAGGGGAGTGGGTGCTGGTGCACGATGCGGCCCGCCCCTGCCTGACTCACGGCGATCTCGATGCGCTGATTGCCGCGGCCATGAACTGCGGCGGTGCCATTCTCGGCAGTCGGGTGCGCGATACCATGAAGCGCTCCGATGGGGAGGGCAATATCATCGCCACCGTCGAGCGCGAGCAGCTCTGGCATGCCCTGACGCCGCAGATGTTCCTGACCCGTGCCCTGAAGCTGGCACTGGAAGAGGGGCTGCTGCTGGGCGCCACCATCACCGACGAGGCCTCCGCCATGGAGCGGGCTGGATTCACGGTGCGCATGGTGGAGGGGCGCGCCGACAATATCAAAGTGACCCGGCCGGAAGATTTGTCGCTGGCGGGGCTGTTTTTAAGCCAGCAGGCATAAGCCCCTCAGTCAGAACAGACCGTTCAGAGCAGAGTGTCTCGAACAAACAGGCCCGAACAAGGAGTTAGCATGATCCGGATTGGACATGGTGTGGACGTACACAAAATTGATGGGGTTGGTTTCAGCATGTTGGGAGGTTGCCGCTGATGATGCGCATTGGTCATGGTTTTGATGTTCATAAATTTGGTGGTGTTGGCCCCTGCATGCTGGGTGGCGTGCCGGTTCCCTACGAGCAGGGGCTGGTTGCCCACTCCGACGGCGATGTGGTGCTGCACGCGGTGAGCGATGCCCTGCTGGGGGCCATCGGTGCCGGTGACATCGGTCGCCACTTCCCCGATACCGCTGCCGAGTTCAAGGGGATCGACAGTCGCATCCTGCTGCGGGATGTCTTTGCCCGGGTACAGAAGGCGGGTTATGCCATCGGCAACCTGGATGTGACCATCATCGCCCAGGCCCCCAAAATGGCGCCCCATATCGACGCCATGTGCGCCGTGCTGGCCGCCGATCTGCAATGTGATTTGAACCGGGTGAACGTCAAGGCGACCACCACCGAACAGCTTGGGTTTACGGGGCGCAAGGAAGGGATCGCCACCGAAGCCGTCGTCCTACTGGTGAAACAATAATGCTGGAACAACTTGCCTATCTGCACGGGGCGCCCACTGCCCGCGGTATCCTCAAGGCCGAGGCCGCCGACTTCGTGGTCAATGAAGATCTCGGGTTTGAGCCTTGCGGTGAAGGGGAACACATCTTCGTCCGGGTGCGCAAAACCGGCGAGAACACCGCCTGGGTAGCGGGTCTGCTGGCCGATGCGGCCGGGGTCAACCGCAATGCGGTGACCTGGGCGGGCCTGAAGGATCGCCACGCGGTGACCGAGCAGTGGTTTGGCATTCACCTGCCGGGCAAGGCCGAGCCGGACTTGTCGGTTATCGAGAGCGACAGCATCCAGATCCTGCAAGCCAAGCGTCACAACCGCAAATTGCGGGTCGGCTACCTCAAGGGCAACCACTTCACCCTGCGTCTCACCGGTCTGGAACAGGCCGACGGGCTGGAAGCGCGCCTGCAGGCCATCGCCACTCAGGGCGTGCCCAATTACTATGGTGAACAGCGTTTTGGCCGCGATGGCAACAACCTGGAAGCGGCCAAGGCGATGTTTGCCGGCAAGCGGATCAAGGATCGCAACAAGCGCTCCCTCTACCTCTCTGCCGCCCGCAGCATGCTGTTCAACGCCATTGTCAGCGCCCGTATCGAACAGGGGCTGGCCCATCAGCTGCTGGCCGGTGATTGCGTGATGCTCAAGGGCAGCCACTCCATCTTCAGCGAAGAGAGCGTGACCCCCGAGCTGGAAGCGCGTCTTGCCTCCGGCGACGTGCAACTGACCGCGCCCCAGTGGGGCCGTGGCCGTTTGGCCAGTCAGGGTGCCGCTGCCGAGTTCGAACAGGGCGTGCTGGCTCCTTACAGCGATTGGTGTGACGGGCTGGAGAAAGCCGGGCTGGATCAGGACAGGCGCCCCCTGCTGCTCAAGCCGGAGCAGATGAGCTGGCAGCTGGACGGCGAGGCGCTGACCCTCTCCTTCTTCCTGCCGGCGGGCGCGTTTGCCACTAGCGTGGTGCGCGAGTTAATGCAGGCCGAAGAGGCCGATCACGGTTTCAGGAATCAGACCGATGCGAATTCTGGTCAGTAATGATGATGGTGTGCATGCCGAGGGCATTCGTGCCCTCAGCGAGGCGCTGCGCGCCTGCGGCGAGGTCATTGTGGTGGCGCCGGATCGCAACCGCAGCGGCGCGAGTCACTCCCTGACGCTGGAAGTACCGCTGCGGGTTACCCGCATTGCAGAAAACGGCTTTAATGGGTGCGAGAGCTATGCGGTGAAGGGCACGCCGACCGACTGCGTGCATCTGGCGGTCAACGAGCTGGTGCGTCCTGAACCCGACATGGTGGTGGCCGGCATCAACCACGGTGCCAACCTGGGGGATGATGTCATCTACTCGGGCACGGTCGCCGCGGCCACCGAAGGGCGCCATCTTGGCTACCCCTCCATCGCCATCTCGCTTGTAGGCAAGACCCACTTCGCCACGGCGGCCCACTATGCGGCCCTGCTGGTGAAGGGGCTGATGAAACACCCCCTGCCTGCCGATCAGATCCTCAACGTCAACGTGCCGGACTTGCCCCTCGAGCAGATCAAGGGGATCAAGACCACCCGCCTTGGCAATCGCCACCGGGCGGAGTCGGTGGTCTGCACCGAGGATCCCCGCGGTCAGCCCATCTACTGGATCGGCCCCCCCGGTAGCCAGCAGGATGCCGGTGACGGTACCGATTTTGCTGCCATCGAGCAGGGCTATGTCTCGATTACCCCCCTGACCATCGATATGACTGCCTATGACAGTCTCGCCGGTCTGGGGGCCTGGTTAGATCTGCAGGGATGAGGGTGGTGTGATAGTACAGCGCCTGTTAAATCAGCTCATTGCGCAGGATATTCGCGATTTTCGCGTGCTGGCGACCATCGCGAAAGTGCCGCGCCAGCTGTTCGTGGACGAGGCCATGGCGCACAAGGCGTGGGACAACACCGCCCTGCCCATTGGCCACGGCCAGACCATTTCGCAGCCCTATATGGTGGCGCGAATGACCGAGTTGCTGATGCAAAACAATCCGGCCCATGTGCTGGAGATTGGCACTGGCTCGGGCTACCAGACGGCGATCCTCGCCCATCTGGTGGAGCATGTGTATACCGTGGAGCGGATCAAGTCGCTGCAGTTCCAGGCCAGACGCCGACTGCGCCAGCTCGATCTGCACAATGTCTCGGCCAAGCACGGCAACGGCTGGCTGGGGTGGCCCAACAAGGGGCCTTATGACGCCATTCTGGTGACGGCGGCGGCGAGCGAGATCCCGACGGCGCTCACCGATCAGCTGGCCGAAGGGGGCCGACTGGTGTTGCCCGTGGGTGACAGCCAGCAGACCCTGCAGCTGATCGAACGATCCGGATCCCAGCTGACCAGCCGTATTCTGGAGCCGGTACGTTTTGTTCCCCTGATTGACGGAGATGTTGAGTGAAGTTGTTTTCCCGTTTGTACGTACTGGTGATGCAGTGGGCTCGCCACAAGCATGCCCCCTGGTATCTCTCCATCACCGCTTTCATCGAGTCGGTATTCTGGCCGATCCCGGTGGATGTGATGCTGGCGCCGATGGCGCTCGCCAAGCCCCACAAGGCGTGGCACTACGCCACACTGGCCACCCTCTTCTCTGTGCTGGGCGCCCTGTTTGGCTATGCCCTTGGCTATGCCCTGTGGGATCCGGTCGTGCTGCCACTGGTGGAGTCTGTGGGCTATCAGGACAAGATCGAGATTGCTCGCAACTGGTTTGAGCAGTGGGGGATCTGGGTCATTTTCATTGCCAGCTTCACCCCTATCCCCTACAAGGTGTTTACCGTGACGGCAGGGTTGTTGCAAATGGCTCTGCTGCCCTTCATCATCACCTCCCTCATCGGTCGTGGCATGCGCTTTTTCCTGGTGGCGGGCCTGATGCGCTGGGGTGGCGAGAAGATGGAACGCAAACTGATGCACTATGTTGATGTGCTCGGTTGGCTCTGTATTGGTCTGGCCGTGGTGGCCTATTTCTGGTTTAGTCGTTAAGGATCCATTATGCGTTCGCGTATTTGGCAAGGAAGCAGTGTCGTGGTGTTGTCATGGCTGCTGCTTGCCTGCTCCTCCAGTAAAAATGCAGCTCCGGTAGATGGTGTTGATGAGGGGCAGTTTGTCTCGACCATTCCGGCTCGCCAAAGCGGTGCCCAGGTCAGCGCCCCCATTCAGGGCGGCAGCTATGTGGTGAAGCGGGGCGATACCCTCTACTCCATCGCCTTCAACTCCGGCAACGACGTGCCGTCGCTGGCCAGCCTCAACAATATCAGCCCGCCCTACAACATCTATCCGGGGCAGCGACTGCGACTCGATGGTTCCAGCGCCAGTGTTGGCAGCAGCCGCAGTGCCGGTACCTATGAGGTGCGCCGCGGCGATACCCTGAGCAGCATCGGCCGACAGTTCGGCATGACACCGCAGGCGCTGGCCCAGAGCAATAACCTGAGCGCCCCCTATGCGCTGCAACCGGGTCAGGTGCTCAATGTCCAGACCGCAGGCGGCGGTTCGACCCAGATGGTGGCTGCGACTCGCCCGACAACCGTGACGCCGGTGGCCGTGAGCCGTCCCAGCAGCGGTCCGCGTCCGTTGGCCGAGCCGAGCGGATCTGGTCAGACCACGCCATTCATCTCTCAGAAATCCGTTGCTCCGGCAGCACCGAAGGAATACGCTCAGGTCAAAGAACAAAAAACAAACAACTCCCAGTCGAGACTTGCTTGGCACTGGCCCGCAAAAGGCCGGATTGTCGAGGGGTTCTCTGTTGCAGAACAGGGTAACAAGGGGATCGACATAGCCGGCCAGAAGGGGCAACCCGTCTACGCCGCCAGCAGCGGTAAAGTGGTATACGCTGGCAGTGCTTTAAGGGGGTACGGCAAGCTGATTATCCTCAAGCATGATGATGACTATCTCTCCGCTTACGCACACAACGACGAGTTGCGGGTGAAGGAAGGGGACAGCGTCAAGGGGGGCTCGGTCATTGCCAACATGGGTAGCACGGACGCGCCGGATGTGCGATTGCATTTCGAGATCCGGTACAGAGGCAAGTCGATCAATCCGATGAGCTATTTGCCAAAGCGTTAACCCCAGAGAGACCGTCTTACTCTGGTAACGTCAGGGAGACACACCATGAGCCAAGAACAACTGGTAATGCAGGATGCAGAGTTAGAGTTTGACGCTGAACCCGAATCTCACGAGGTAGAAGAGTTGCAGGAGGTAGCCGCCGAGGCGGACGAGACTATCTCCGATGAGTTGCTGGCACCTGAGCTGAACAAGGTGATGGATGCCACGCAACTCTATCTGGGGGAGATAGGTTTCTCCCCGCTGCTCACTGCCGAAGAGGAAGTCTACTACGCCCGTCGTGCCTTGCGCGGTGACAAAGCCGCCCGCAAGCGCATGATCGAGTCCAACCTGCGACTGGTGGTGAAAATCGCCCGTCGTTACAACAACCGCGGCCTGGTGTTGCTGGATCTTATCGAAGAGGGCAACCTCGGTCTTATCCGTGCGGTCGAGAAGTTCGACCCCGAGCGCGGCTTCCGTTTCTCTACCTATGCCACCTGGTGGATCCGCCAGACCATCGAGCGGGCCATCATGAACCAGACCCGCACCATCCGTCTGCCCATTCATGTGGTCAAGGAGTTAAACGTTTACCTGCGCACCGCGCGCGAACTCTCTCACCGTCTCGATCATGAACCGACCGCCGAGGATATCGCCTTCGCGCTGGATCGTTCGGTGGATGACGTGAACCGCATGCTCAAACTCAACGAGAAGATCACCTCAGTGGACACCCCCATTGGTGGTGATCGCGACAAGGCGCTGCTGGATGTGCTCTCCGACGAGCGAGGCATGGGGCCTGAGCTGGAGTCACAGGAAGATGATATGCGCAGCAGCATCGTGCACTGGCTGGAGGAGCTCAACCCCAAGCAGCGGGAAGTGCTGGCCCGTCGTTTCGGTCTGCTGGGCTACGAGCCCGCTACCCTCGAGGATGTGGGGGCCGAGATTGGCCTGACCCGCGAGCGGGTACGCCAGATCCAGGTGGAGGGGCTGCGCCGTCTGCGGGAGATCCTGCTGAGCCAGGGGCTCTCCATCGAGGCGCTATTTCGTACCAATTAAGCCCGCACCAACTAGCACGAGGGGAGCAACAGCTCCCCTCGTTTTTTATTGCCTGTCGTCTGGCGATGGCTTCGTGGTTATACCAGCTCAGCTAGCATGGTGTCGGCGTAGGGCACCAGTGCTTCGCCCTTCTTCACCTTGGCGAGATAGTCCGGGTTGGCGATAAGCGGACGGCCGATGGCCACCAGATCGAAGCGGTTAGCCTCGATGGCCGCAGCGGCGCGCTCGGCGTCGTAGTTACCCACCCCGACCAGATTGCCCTTGTAGTGGGCGCGCAGATAGTCGGAGGCGCGGCCACCCAGATAATCGAAGGTGAGGTTGTCATCGAAGATGCCGAGGTGGATATAGGCCAGCGGGCGATCGTTGAGCTTGCCCAGCAGGTAGTCGAACACGGCGCGATCTTCCGGGCTGCCCGCCAGATGGACATAGGCACCCGGGGAGAGGCGAATACCAACCCGATCACCGCCGATGCGGGTGCTGATGGCATCGACCACTTCCAGCGCGAAGCGGCTCATCTTTTCCGGGCTGCCACCATAGTTGTCGGTGCGCAGGTTGGTAGAGTGGTGCAGGAACTGGTCGATCAGGTAGCCGTTGGCACCGTGGATCTCCACCCCGTCAAAGCCCGCCTCGATAGCGTTGGCAGCGGCCTGGGCGTAATCCTGCACCAGCTGGGCGATTTCCGCCTCGGTCAGGGCACGCGGCACCTGATAGGTGAGCTCGCGCATGCGGGGCACAGTGCCCTCGTGCGCCACGGCAGAGGGGGCCAACACTTCAGCCTGATGGAAGAAGGGGTGGGAGAGGCGGCCGACGTGCCACAGCTGGGCGAAGATCTTGCCGCCCTTGGCGTGCACGGCGCTGGTCACTTTCTTCCAGCCATCGATCTGCGCCTGGGTGAAGAGGCCCGGGGTATTGGGGTAGCCCTGCGCGTCGGGGCGGATGATGACGGCCTCTGAAACAATCAGGCCGATGTCGGCGCGGCGGCCGTAATAGGCTGCCATCTGCTCGGTCGGCACCAGACCTGGGCCTGCCATGCAGCGGGTGAGCGGGGCCATCATGAAACGGTTGGCCAGGGTCAGAGTGTCATTGAGTCGATACGGCTGAAACAGGGTATTCATGATAGGTTGTCCTGAACGGGTTATTCTTGAATGTGCATTCAAGACGTTTTTTGCGTCGGGCGCAAGCTTTTTTTGAATGCGCGTTCAAGAAGGTTGGCCCGAGCGGGCGGCTGGGGTAAACTTGCCGCCCTTTCCAGCCACTCTTTATCGGCGGGCCCTGTTGCCCCTTGCCGGTGAACCATTTCCCACGGGAGGAACCATGCGCATAGCCGAGTTTGATCGGGACGAGGTACTGCGAAATGCCATGGAAGCGTTTCGCGCCAAGGGATATGCCAAGACCACCATGCAGGAGCTGGTGGCCGCCACCGGCCTGCACCCGGGCAGCATTTACGGCGCCTTTGGCAACAAGCGCGGCCTGCTGCTGGCGGCGGTGGATCACTATGTCGAGGGTAAACGCACCCTGCGCCGCTCATTGCTCGACAACCCGAGCCCGCTGGCGGGCCTTGCTGCCTATCTCGACCGGATTGTGGGGGAGGCGCTCTGCGGCTCCTGTCTGGTGACCCGCACCATGATGGAGCTGAGCGAGCAGGATGAGGAGCTGACCCAGCGGGTCAAGGGGATCTATGGCGAGCTGGAGCAGGATCTGGCCGAGTTGCTGACGCAGGCGCAGGCGAAGGGTGAACTGGCCCCGGATAGCAATATCCACACCCTCACCGCACTGCTGCTGATCAACCTGCAAGGGCTGGTCACCTTCGCCCAGTGCCGCCCCGATCGCCCCCTGCTGGACGACGTAGTTGCCCAGCTGATGCGGGCCCTGCGGGCGTAACGCGATACCGCAGAAACAACAGTGGCTCCCTTGGGAGCCACTGTTGTTTGCGGGAGGGTTACCTCGGCCCCACCAGCTCCTTCATCAAATCTTTCAGCCATACCAGCGCCGGTTGCTGGGCGTGAACGGGGTGCCAGACGCAGTTGAGGTGATAATCCGGCACGTCTGCGGGCAGCGGCAGGCTTTTCAGCGGCCAGTGGGTGGCGAGCAGCTCGGCTACCATGCTGGGCAGCACCAAGAGGTGATCGCTCTGGCTGACGATGGCGGCGGCGGACATATAGCTCTGGCTGTTGACCGAGATGGTGCGGCTAAAGCCCTGACTCTTCAGATAGCGGTCGAGGCTCGCCTCCGAGGTGCCCAGCGGCGAGTGGAACACATGGGGCATGGCGATAAGCTGCTGCAAGGTGATGCGCTCCTGCCACTGGGAGGGGTCATCCTCGGCACCGGCGGGGGCCGATTTGGCAATCGGCAGATCGGCGCGCACCAGTCCGGCCAGCGGCTCGGTGAGCCAGGTCTCCTTGCCGAGATACCCCGGCACCTGCATGTACTCGTCAAAGCCCAGCACCAGATCGATCTCGCCGCTCGCCAGCTCGGCCTCTGGCAGGGTGTCGCGCAGGATGCGGATCTCGATGGTGACCCCCGGCGCCAGCCGTCTGAGCCGCTGGATAAGCGGCGGGATCAGCACGCACTCCACGTAATCTGTGGTGCAGAGCACGAAGCGCCGCTTCGACTGGCTCGGCTCGAACTCTTCTTCCTCGGTGAGCTGCTGCTCCAGCAGCCGCAGCGCCTGCTGCACCCCGAGATGCAGCCGCTGGGCGCGCGGGGTCGGCAGCATCCCCTGCGGGGTGCGCACCAAGAGCGGGTCGCCGAGAAAGGTGCGCAGCCGGTTAAGGGAGTGGCTCATGGCGGGCTGGCTGATAAAGAGCGCTTCGGCGGCGCGGGTGACGCTCCCTTGCGTCATCAGGGCGTCAAACGCGAGCAGCAGATTGAGGTCGAGCTGGTGCAGTTTCATGGGGGGATTATTCGCCGTGTTTATGGGACAATCCATCCTATTCATTTGATGGATGGGGGCGCAACGTCTTAATCTGCGACCCACTCTTATTTTTCCGGGTTCCCGCGCCGCATCGGGCGTAAACGGGGGCCTTAATCCATGCAAGGAGCCTTGCGATGAGCATCAAGACCATTAACTCCACGCCGGCCGCCGACGGCTTCACCATGCCCGCCGAGTGGGCGCACCAGCAGGCCGTCTGGATGATCTGGCCGTTTCGCCCGGACAACTGGCGCGTAGCCGGTCGTTTCGCGCAAGAGACCTTCGCCAAGGTGGCCGATGCCATCGGTGGCGCCACCCCGGTCTTTATGGGGGTGCCAGCCCAGTTTATGGAGCAGGCTCGCGCCATCATGCCCGCCCACGTCACTCTGGTTGAAATGAACAGCGATGACTGCTGGGCCCGCGATACCGGCCCGACCATCGTCACCAACGCTGACGGCGAGTGCCGTGGGGTGGATTGGGGCTTCAACGCCTGGGGCGGACACAAGGGGGGTCTCTACTACCCGTGGAATCAGGATGAAGAGGTCGCTGCCCAGATGCTGGCCCAGCACGGCATGGCTCGCTACGATGCGCCGCTGATTCTGGAAGGGGGCTCCATCCACGTCGATGGCGAAGGCACCTGCCTGACCACCGCCGAGTGCCTGCTAAACGAGAACCGCAACCCGCACCTGACCAAAGAGCAGATCGAAGCTCACCTGCGCGACTATCTGGGCGTCACCAGCTTTATCTGGCTGGACGAAGGCGTCTACATGGATGAAACCGACGGCCACATCGACAACATGTGCTGCTTCGTGCGTCCGGGTGAAGTGGCCCTGCACTGGACTGATGACCAGAACGATCCCCAGTACGCCCGCTCCGTGGCCGCCCTCAAGGTGCTGGAAGCGGCGGTCGATGCCAAGGGTCGCAAGCTGAAAGTGTGGAAGCTGCCCCAGCCGGGCCCGCTCTACTGCACTGAAGAGGAGTCTGCCGGTGTCGAGAGCGGTACCGGTGTGCCGCGCGAGGCAGAAGGCCGTCTGGCCGGTTCCTATGTGAACTTCCTCATCACCAACGATCGCATCGTCTATCCGCTGCTGGATGCCGCCACCGATGGCGAAGCCCAGCGCATTCTGGAAGAGATCTTCCCGGAGCACACCGTGGTCGGCGTACCGGCCCGCGAGATCCTGCTGGGCGGTGGCAATATTCACTGTATTACCCAGCAGATCCCCTCCGGCCAGTAAGAACCGGATGACGATCCTGCTGCGAGACCGTGATCAAGGCTCATGTGCTGCTCGGAAGCCTCACGTATGTTTATACGCTCCGGTTCCTGCGCTGCTCTTCACCTTGCTGACGGCCTCTCGCGACGGGTCGTAAACCGGTTTACGCCAGCTGAGGTTGGTATTCAAAACCCCACGCCGTGGGGTTTTATCTCTTGATGGTGTGATGGTCGCTGGCGCTGATGCGGCGATCATCATGACAAACAGTCACCCTTTTACAGGAGATCCCCATGATCGAAGTGACCGAGGTTTCCATTGCCGAGCTGCGTGCCGCGCTCGAATCAGGCCGCACCACAGCGGTCGAACTGGTCAAGGCCTATCTGGCCCGGATCGAGGCCTACAACGGCCCCGAGACTGCCACCAAACTCAACGCCGTGGTGGTCGCCAATCCCGATGCGCTGAAAGAGGCCGAGGCTTCCGATGCCCGCCGCGCCCGTGGCGAGACCCTGAGCCCGCTCGACGGCATCCCCTACACCGCCAAAGACAGCTATCTGGTCAAGGGGCTGACCGCCGCCTCCGGCAGCCCGGCCTTCAAGGATCTGGTGGCCCAGCGCGATGCCTTTACCGTTGAGCGCCTGCGCGCCGCCGGTGCCATCTGCCTTGGCAAAACCAATATGCCGCCGATGGCCAATGGTGGCATGCAGCGCGGCGTCTATGGCCGTGCCGAGAGCCCCTACAACGCCGACTACCTGACCGCGCCGTTTGCCTCCGGCTCCTCCAACGGTGCCGGTACTGCCACCGCCGCCAGCTTCTCCGCCTTTGGTCTGGCCGAAGAGACCTGGTCGAGCGGCCGTGGCCCGGCTTCCAACAACGGTCTGTGTGCCTACACCCCGTCCCGTGGCGTGATTTCGGTGCGCGGCAACTGGCCGCTGACCCCGACCATGGATGTGGTGGTGCCCTACGCCCGCACCATGAACGACCTCTTGGAAGTGCTGGATGTGGTCGTCGCCGACGATGCCGAGACTCGTGGCGATCTGTGGCGCCTGCAACCCTGGGTGCAGCTGCCCAAGGCCTCCGAGGTGCGTCCGGCTTCCTATCTGGATCTGGCTGCCAAGGCCGATGCCCTCAAGGGCAAGCGCCTCGGCGTGCCGCGCATGTTTATCAACAAGGATGAACTGGCCGGCACCAGCGAAAACCCCGGTATCGGCGGCCCGACCGGTCAGCGCATCCATACCCGCGAGACCGTGATCGCCCTCTGGGAAGATGCGCGCAAGGCGCTGGAAGCCGCTGGCGCCGAAGTTATCGAAGTGGACTTCCCGCTGGTCTCCAACTGCGAAGGGGACCGACCCGGCGCGCCGACTGTGTTCAATCGCGGCATCGTGAGCCCTGAGTTTCTCAACGACGAGCTGTGGGAGCTCTCCGGCTGGGCATTCGACGATTTCCTGCGTGCCAACGGCGATCCCAAGCTCAACAAGCTGGCCGATGTCGATGGGCCGAAGATCTTCCCCCACGATCCGGGCACCCTGCCGAACCGCGAGGGCGATCTGGCGGCGGGCATGGACGAGTACGTCAATATGGCCAAGCGCGGCATCAAGCGCTTTGACGAGATCCCCACAGTGCCGGACGGCCTGCGTGGTCTGGAGAAGACTCGCAAGCTGGATCTGGAGGACTGGATGGACGGGCTCAAGCTCGATGCCGTGCTGTTCCCCACCGTCGCCGACGTCGCCCCGGCTGATGCGGATGTGAATCCGGCCTCCGCCGATATCGCCTGGAGCAATGGCATCTGGGTTGCCAACGGCAACCTCGCCATTCGCCACCTCGGCGTGCCGACCGTTACCGTCCCCATGGGCATCATGGCCGATATCGGTATGCCGGTGGGCCTGACCTTCGCCGGTCGCGCCTATGACGACAACAACCTGCTGCGCTTCGCCTCGGCCTTCGAGTCCACCGGCAGCAAGCGTATGGTGCCGCCACGGACGCCGCCGTTGGTTTGATTGTTGTTGTGAGTTAAATGTCTCGGAGTCATTCTGAGAGAATAAAAAAACCACCCGTCACGCGGGTGGTTTTTTCAGTTGTGGTTGGTACCAGGTTATATCTAGAGCTGCAGATTCTGTGTTTGATTAACGATTACCCAATCATGCATTGAAGGTATATTTATTGTATCCACTGTATTTTAAATGGATATTTAAATGCCCTATTTATGTTCTCTCTCTAACTCGCCATCTTGATTAAGTATTTCTAATCCACTAACGTTTACAACATTGACATCTAGATCGATAGTTAGTTCGCATATTATTGGCTCAGGCAGAGAGTCAGCATATATCGTGGCCTTGAAATTGATGAGACATGGAGAACGCGAACCTATATATATAAGCAACTCTGGATATATTTCACGTTTTGGTTGAAGAGCATTCAAATCAAAACTTATTTCCCATTCTCTTGGTTTTACTTCTGACTTGTGAATGTCCACATCAATAAATCCAATGGTTCTTGCTGAACCTAAAATTTCGTATCTATTTTTTGATGGTTTTTTTTGATTGTAATCTGATGAGGAAAGTACAATTAGTTCATCACTTTCTGACTCAACCTTGATATCAATGTAGAGGTCTTTTGCACCAAGGGTTCCATTGTTTTTTAGCCAGAAATTTATAGGGAAAAATAGGTTTTTTGTTACTGCGAACTCAACATACTCACGATAATAATCCGTGTTAAATCTATCTCCACCTAATATCATCCCTTGGAAACTACCATCACTAAGTGCTATAGATGGATTATTTGAGCCGTAATCAGGGATTTTCGCGAAGTCAGTTATATTTAAAAAATTGGTTCTCACCTTTAATGAATTACCAGCTCTTTTACCAGATATGGCGTCTGTGAATTCTAATTCTATATTTGAAGAGATTTTTCCAGAAAATCCATCTGAATTGTTTGCCAATAAATTTCTAAGCTGCATCTCGATTTGTTTTGTAAATTTATCTCTGAATTCAATCAATGAGGAGTAATTTTCTACCAATCCTATTGGATATGTTTTCTTTTTAAACTCCCTTAACTCTTCTAGCTGTTTAGTATCAATATCATTTGGATCTTTTTTTGCATTGGAAAAATATAGCATGATAGGCTTTCCAGATAATGCGACTCTATCAATCTCCTCTAATGTCCCACTTTCTTTCATACCAGTATTGCTGCCTAATCGGGTCCAGAAAATCCCCATCAAAAGGTCGCAGTGATCAACCATTTGTTTGTTGATTACCTCCTGGGGACGTTTTCCATATTCAGGGGCTGTATGGGTTTCCCATCTAAGTGGAAGCAAGACTATTTGACGTTCAGCAGAATGTAGATCGTTCCACTCTTGTATTGTTTTCACTGCAATGTCTCTCTCGTCATGTACGTCAGAAGGAGATGCAATTAAAATCCTAAAAACTTTTGCTTCATAAGACATCGGAATTCCTTTTTAATTAACTTTAGAGAACTTATTGTAATATATTAAATTGGGATGTTATTATCCTGACCCGTCAATGAATATAAAGTAAATAACAACATTATTTATATCATCATAATCTGATGTTTACCGTGATCATAACGTTATTTTTGAATGCAGGGGCGTGGGTTTGAATAGCGAAGAGCATTCGGACGATCGCGAATAGGTAGTGGCTGAGAGTCCGTCGATATTCAGAGTTTCCTTGCCGGTTTTGTAATGACTTGGTGCATGGTGATAAACGGACAATTACGCTGCGCTAATCGACCCTACATGATGTGGCTTATTGTTACCTCCCCCTCATCCCCGGCCCTTCTCCCCTTGTTTGTGATCAAGAGTGGGAGAAGGGAGCAAAACGGTTCAGCTGACTGTGCTTTACGTGCGAGGTACGGGTGGGGATGGGAGTTTGGAATTGGCACGGGCCATCCCCTCTCCCTCGGGAGAGGGTTAGGGTGAGGGGCCGCTATCTGTGTTGTAGGTTCGAATAGCGAAGCGTATTCGGACGATCGCGAACAGGTCGTGGCCGATAAGCAGGTGATATTCAGAGTTTCCTGTTGGCTTTGCTATGACTCTATGCTCGGCGGTATGCGGACGATTACGCTGCGCTAATCGTCCCTACATGATGGGGCTTACTGTTTTACCACCCCCTCATCCCCAGCCCTTCTCCCCTTATTTGTGATCAAGAGTGGGAGAAGGGGGCAAATATGCTCCGCTGATTGTGCGTTGGCTCTGTGGTGCGGGTGAATATGAGTGGCTTGGAATTGGCACGGGCCATTCCCTCTCCCTCGGGAGAGGGTTAGGGTGAGGGGCCGCTATCTGTGCTGCAGGTTCGAATAACGCAGCGTATTCGGTCGTTCGCGAACAGGGGGTCGCTGCAGATTGATCCTGACTTCACCTTCTCTTCACACAACCTCATTTTCCCCTCACAAATCCCCCGTATCTTCTGCTCACTGCTTAAAAGGCCCGGCTTGCCACAGGGGTGGCGAGGGGGCGGTTGGTTCGAGGGAGCAAGATGATGAAAGGTTGGATGAAATGCGGGTTGGCCGGAGCCGTGGTGCTGATGGCGAGTTTCTGGGGCGGCAGCGTGCGGGCGGCTGGGATCGAGCTCAAGCAGGTGAGCGGCCCTGTCTATGTGGTGGAGGACATCAGGGGCTGTTGGCGTTTCGGCGCAAGCCGCGTTGCTGCGATAAATGACACCAGGCTAGGCGCAGGGCGCAGTTAATGGCACTCCCTTGACAAGTCCTGCAACAACGCATGGTGTCATTTACCGCGCAACCCGCAGGGACGGGTCCGTTTTTGCGCATCTCGTCGTTACTCGACGGCTTGTTTGGGCGACCAAACTTCGCGTCTCGTGCCTCGATCTGCGCAAAAACTGACTCCGTCGCGGTCGTGACGAAACGTCAACAGCCCCTGCCACGTCAAAGAGAACTCCATGGTCTATTTCGGGGCCAAGGGGGTGACGGTAGTGGGGGCGACCTGGACGCCGGATACCGCTCGTGAGCTGCACAAGCTGATCAAACGGGTCAGCAGCAAGCCGGTGCTGGAGGTGATCAACACCAACTACCACACCGATCGGGCGGGCGGTAATGCCTACTGGAAGTCCATCGGGGCCAAGGTGGTGGCGACGCGCCAGACCCGGGATCTGATGAAGAGCGACTGGGCCGAGATTGTCGCCTTTACCCGCAAGGGGCTGCCGGAGTATCCGGATCTGCCGCTGGTGCTGCCCAACGTGGTGCACGATGGCGACTTCACGCTGCAAGAGGGCAAGGTGCGCGCCTTCTACGCGGGCCCGGCCCATACGCCGGACGGCATCTTTGTCTACTTCCCCGATGAGCAGGTGCTCTATGGCAACTGCATCCTCAAGGAGAAGCTGGGCAACCTGAGCTTTGCCAATGTGAAGGCCTATCCGCAGACCATCGAGCGGCTCAAGGCGATGAAGCTGCCGATCAAGACGGTGATCGGCGGTCACGACTCGCCGCTGCACGGCCCCGAGCTGATTGATCACTACGAGGAGCTGATCAAGGCGGCGCCGCAGTCATAACGGCTACGCGACAGACTGGCAGCAAGCCTTGCCATTGCTGCAATCAGCAGCCATAACGGCACACCACAAAACGCCCGCTTTCAGGAAATAAGCGGGTGTTTTGCATTGGCGGCTTTTTTGGTGGCTGTGAGTGCGTGGCATTAACGCTGTTCAAGGGAGTGAGGCTTTCATAAGATGGCCCTCTCTCTTTTCCCTGAAAGTTATCCATTTTCGTTATGCAATACGCCTCTCTCGCGCGCCTCAAGCAGGCCTTTATCACCGGGATGTGGGCCTCGCTGGTCAGCATCGTTATCGGCTTCGCCTTCAAGGTGTGGCTGGCGCAGTGGGTCGCCAAGGGGGAGCTGGCGCTGTTCAACAGCGTGGTCGATTTGATCTCCCTCTCCTTTATCCTGATGACTGGTTTTCGCTCCTCCATGGTGGTGAGCTACTCCCAGACCAAGAACGATCGGGACATCATCAATATCTTTCGCTACTTCCTCATCGGCATCGTGCTGCTCACCTGGGGAGTGGTGATCCCCTATATCAAGCACGGGCTCCATATCCGGGTGGAGTATCTGCAACTGGTGGGGGTCATCTTCGGGCTGGGGCTCAAGGTCTACTTCACCAATCTGGTGGCCATGTACCGGATGTATCAGCTCTCCAACCGGGTCACCTGGCTGGAGCCGCTGGCCAATGGTCTGCTGTTTATGGCCTGTTATTTCGGGCTGGGGATGGATGCGCTCCCTTCGCTCTTTTATGGGCTGACCTTCTCGTCGCTCGCTATCGCCGGTTATATGTATGTTTCGCGCCGTCGGGCTATCGCCACCAAGCCGCTCGCCAAGGTGGCGCTCGGCCCCGAGATGGTGAGCTATGTGAAGAAGAGCTTTACCGCCTCGCTGGAGGCGGGGGCCAGTATCCTGATGATCTACATCACTGTGTTGCTCACCATCCGCCACTTCAGCATCGATGAACTGGGGGATTTTCAGGTGGTGGTGCGCCCCATCTTTACCTATATGACCACCTTGTTCGTCTTCCCCATCTACCGCTTTGTGCTGCCTGAGCTGGCGGTCAATCTGCGCAACGGTGATCACCGCCAGATCAGGATGATCCGCCGCTGGATCTTCCGCCTCTCCGCCATCGTCAGTCTGGCCTTCTTTGGCTTGATGCTGCTGGCGGGCAAACCGCTGGTGTTGCTGTTCTTCCCCGCCGACTACGTGGGGGCGGTGCCTGTGCTGTTCCACTTCTCCATCTTCTTTATCTTTATGATGCTCAACGGCTATCAGCTCGCCTATATCAAGGCTCACGGCCACTTTACCCAGAGTTTGTTGATCCGGTTGGCGGGCATAGTGGCGCTGGTCGCCGCCTACTATATGGTGGCCGAATTCACTGCCAATGTGGTGGCGATTATCGTGGCGCTGGGGCTCGGCTATATGGTGATGTTTATTCTCTCGACCCTGGCGGAGCGGCAAATTTTGCGATCCCTGCCACTGGTGCTGGCGACCCGTTAGGGGGTTACTCGCCAAGAGCTGGCCCCTGTCAGATAACAAAAAAAACGCCCGTGCGGGCGTTTTTTATTGGCGGCGCAGGAGAGGTTTAACGCTTGCCCTTGCCACCCTTGTTGCCAGCGAGGGCCTGCTTTCTGGCGCGCTGCTTCTGGGCCGCCTTGCTATTGCGGCGCGGCTCGGGCTCGAAGCGGGTGAGATCCGGCTCAAAGCCCGGAAACCACTGCTGGGGCAAACGGGTGTCGAGTACCGCTTCCACCTTCTCCAGCAGCGGCGCATCTTCCGGGCTGAACAGGGTAATGGCGAGCCCCTTGTTGCCGGCGCGGCCGGTGCGCCCGATACGGTGGACGTAATCCTCCGCCACAAACGGGAACTCGAGGTTAATCACATAGTTGAGATCGCTGATATCGAGGCCGCGAGCCGCCACGTCGGTGGCGACCAGCGCCTGCAGGGTACCGGCGCGAAACTCCAGCAGCACTTTTTCACGCGCACTTTGCGACAGATCGCCGTGGAAGGCCAGCGCATTGATGCCCGCCTTGCCAAGCTGCTGGGCCAGTTTGTCGGCCCCCTGACGGGTGCGGCTGAAGATCAGCGCCGGTGCCCACCCTTTCACTTTCAGCATGTGTTCGACCAGCGCCAGCTTGCGATCACTGTCCACCGTGTAGACCCGCTGCTCTACCTCGGCTGCCGTGGTGTTGCGCGGCGCTACTTCAATCAACTCGGGGTCGCGCAGCAGCACCTTGCTCAAGGCAAACAGGTTGTCGTCGCAGGTGGCGGAGAAGAGCAGGGTCTGGCGATCCACCGGGATCTGTTTGAGCAGCGCCTTGATCTCGTCCATAAAGCCCATGTCGAGCATGCGATCCGCCTCGTCAAACACCAGATGGCGCAGGCTATCCAGGCTCAATGCCCCCTGACGCAGATGGTCGAGCAGGCGGCCCGGGGTGGCGATCAGGATATCCACCCCGGCTTGAAGCGCCTCCACCTGCGCCGCGATACTCACCCCGCCGTAGACCAGCGTGCTGGTGAGACCGGTACCCTGGCCGTAGCGCGCCACGCTCTCGGCGACCTGCACCGCCAGCTCGCGGGTCGGCACCAGCACCAGCGCGCGGATCGGGCGTTGGGACTCCATTTGCGGCTGCGCCAGCAACTGCTCCAGCAGCGGCAGTACAAAGGCGGCGGTCTTGCCGGTGCCGGTCTGGGCGCCTGCCATCAGATCCCGCCCCGCCAGAATGACGGGGATGGCGTGAGCCTGAATGGGGGTCGGTGCGGCATAGCCCAGTTCGGTCAGGGTCTGCTGCAAGCGGGGGGAGAGGGCCAGTTCGGCAAAGGAGGCTGTGGACATAGGGGCACCAGTCGGGGTTATCGCGGCCTGCGGCCACGATGCAGTGAGTGATCGTGGCCGCGATGGTAACAGAAGCTGGGGGAGCGGCAGAAGGCGGCTATGCCTCTGCGTCGTCCGGCAACGGGCGGATCAGCCGGATCTTTTTGCCCTCGTAGCAGGCGATGTTGTGCTTGCCGTGCTGTTTGACGTGGTAGAGCAGCTCGTCGGCGAGATGCACTGCCTCGGTGACGGTGAGGTAGTCACGAATGCGGATCACCCCGGCGGAGAAGGTGATGGGGGTGGGCAGCTCGGGGATCCCCAATGGCCGATCCAGCAGGCGACTAGCGGAGTGGATCATCATCTCGTCATCCTCCATCCCTTTGAACAGCACGATAAACTCCTCGCCGCCCCAGCGGATGGCGCTGTCCACCTTGCGGATATTGCTTCTGAGATGGCGGGCAAAGGCGACCAGTGCCAGATCCCCGACGCTATGGCCATAGGTGTCGTTGATCGACTTGAAGTTGTCGATATCCAGGATCATCAGATAGTCGTGCTCATGGAGCAGACTCTGGCAGAGCACATCTCTGCGTGGCAGCCGGGTCAGGTGGTCGGTGTGCGCCAGGGTGCGCAGCCGCAAGTAGATCTGCTTCCAGGCCACCATGCCCAGCAACAGCACGATGAGATAGACCTTGAATGCTGCGCCATGCAGGGCCAGCTTGACGAAATCGAACCAGCTGTAGGACCACTTCAGATAGAGATCATCCCCCGCCTTGGTGCGCATAAAGGGTTTGCTCAGGCAGAGATGCCTCGGGCTGCAGGGCTCGGCGGCTTCAAACGATATGTTGGTGCGGGTCGGGTTGATGGTATCGAAGGGGCGCAACACATCGTTAAATGCTTCATCGACGGCGATGTCGATACCGAGCAGCCCGTATTTGTAACCGCCGCGCCCCGACTGATGAATGAAGGGGAAGTACATCACTATGGTGTTGCGCATGCTGAAGCTGTCGATCTCGATATCGGAGACAAAGGCTTCATCGGCGCTGCACAAGGGGCGTCCGGGCGCAAAGCTGGCGCAACCGAAGTAGTGATACCAGGCGGGCAGTGTCATCAGATCCACCTTGATCGGTGCCAGTCTGGCGGGCAGCACATTGTTGTCGGCCACCATGCCGATCAGCCGGTAGTCATTCCAGATGGTGTAGATATTGATCACCTCCGAATAAGAGAGGGCATAGCGGAAGGTGTTGAGGATATTGGCTGCCGGGTATTGCAGCGGAATATCGGCAAAGCGGTATTTGCTTTTGAGGTCATATCCGTAGAGATAGTCGCTGCCGACGCTATTCGGGGGCGGTGGCTGATCGAGCAGATGGTGTTGTGCCAGATAGCTGGTGATGTTCTCCACCTTGAGGATCTTGGCTCGCTGGTAGAAAACCTCGAACACGTTCTTCTGTCTGGCGGTGATGAGATCCATGTCGTGCTGGATAGTGAGATAGGTGTAGTAGAAGACAATGCCCAGCCCGGTCAGGGCGAGCAGGGCTAATCCGGCCACTTTGACGATGAACTGGCGAGCACACGCCGATGGCCAGCGCAAGGCTGGGAGGTTACCTGAAAATAAGGTCATAGGTGTCTGGTTAGAGTACCGATAGGGGCGCGGGCGCCATACGGGCAAAGTATACGCGAAGGAAATCCCGACAGGATCCACCGACAAACCTTGCCAGAAGCTGAAGCCCTCACCACTTATTTATCCCTACTCCACGATCAGCACGCTCTCGCTGGCCAGATGGTGCAGCCACTCCCTGACGATCAGCAGCACGGCGGCAAAGTGCTCGTCGCGTGGCAGCAAGCTGGCGGCGAGGGGATCCCCTTCCGCCATGGCGGCCAGCTGGCCAAAGGCTTGCTCCACCAGATCCCGGTCGAGCTGGTTGTCCCCCAGCGCTTCGGCCAGCGATGGCTGGCTGCGCAGGGTCAGCTGCAAGCCGGGCGGGATCTGCGGGGCAATGCGCATCAGCTCATCTTCCACCACCATGATGGCCCGCTCCAGTTCGAGCGGGGTGGGTGGCGTGTGGCGAAACGGCCCGGGCTGGATGGCGTGGGTGCCAAAGGCCAGCGGGTAGTGTGACGGGGCCGCCCCGGGCTGGCTCAGCCAGAGCTGACTGCTCTGTTCACCAATCTCCAGCAGCAGGGTCATCATCTCAGGTACGGGTTGTGTCATGTTGCTGAGCTCCTGTATTGTAAACGTTTTCCGTTTCTGCCTTTGATACCCCCGCCGCCGACGTTTGGCGAGCACAATTTCTGCGAGTCGTCCCTCACTTTGTTGCAAACCCCTTGCAAAAAAATCCACCGGTGGCAGTCTGGATGTCTAAATGGCTATCGCCGTTTCGTTATCCTCAGATGATTCAGGAGTTCAGATATGGATATTCGCACCGCTCCCCGCGCCATCGCGCTCGCTCTCATGCTGGCCAGCGGCATCGCCGCCGCCAACGAAGCGCTGGTGATCCAGACCGACTTTGGCCTCAAAGATGGCGCCGTATCGGCCATGAAAGGGGTCGCTTTCGGGGTGGATCGCACCCTGCCGCTCTATGACCTGACCCACGAGATCCCGGCCTACAACATCTGGGAAGCCTCCTACCGCCTCTACCAGACCCTGCAGTATTGGCCCAAGGGCACAGTGTTTGTCAGCGTGGTGGATCCGGGTGTCGGCACCGAGCGCAAGTCGGTGGTGCTCAAGACCAAGAGCGGTCACTACATCGTGACCCCGGACAACGGCACCCTGACCCTTGTGGCCGAGCACTTCGGCATTGAGGCGGTGCGCCAGATCGATGAGAAACTCAACCGCCTCAAGGGCTCCGAGAAGTCCTACACCTTCCACGGCCGCGATGTGTATGCCTACACCGGCGCACGGCTCGCCTCCGGCGCTATCAGCTATGAGCAGGTCGGCCCGCTGCAGCCCGCCGAGGTAGTGAAGATCCCCTATCAGCCTGCGATCGCCGAGAAAGATGGCTCCCTCAAGGGCACCATCCCGATCCTCGATGTGCAGTACGGCAACGTATGGACCAATATCGACGATGCGCTGCTGACCAAGGCAGGGATCAACAAGGGGGATAACGCCTGCATCAAGATCAGCGAAGGGGATGCGGTCAAATATGACGGCAAGGCACCTTACGTCAGCAGCTTCGGCGATGTGCCGGAAGGGCAGCCGCTGGTCTACCTCAACAGCCTGCTGCAGGTGTCGGTGGCGCTGAACATGGACAGCTTCGCCGCCAAGCATCAGGTGCAATCCGGCGCCAACTGGCATATCAGCCTGAAGAAGTGCTCCTGAAGATTGTCGGGCTTTCGACAAGCGGGTTTGAAGCAAGAGAGGGCAGCCAAAGAGGCTGCCCACTCTCATTGGGTGCTAAGGCGTGCTGATAAGAAGTTGTTGTCAAAAAGCATATTAATTGAATGCAATTGATAATGATTGGTATTTGGTTGGATAATCGCGCACTTGTCTGACCACCCAACCATATCGAATGAAAACCAGCCTTTTACTGCTCAGCCTGCTGGCTCTGACCGCATGCAATGACAATCACAGCAATACGTCGGTGCCCCCCTCACCCGATGTGACCCCACCGGTCGTCAAGCCGACCGAACCGCCCATCACGCCGCCAATAGTACCGCCAGAAACCCATACCCGGGTGCCTCTGACCATTGAGGTCAATGTGGCCGATCGGCTGGGGGTAGGGACACTGCTCGAGGTGAGACAGGTCACCACCGGGATCCGCGTGCAGCAGGCCATCGAACCGGGTCAGCTCACTCGCATCACCTTGCCAGCAGGCCTGCAACTGGATCAGCCGCTGGAGCTGCTCGGTAGCAACGAGGGCTATCTGCTGCGCGCGGTATCGGTGCGGGTGGCGGATCTCTCGGCCGGGATCACGCTGGCGCGCCGCAACAGCGTGCCGCGGCTGGGGTTGAACGAGGAGGAGACGGCGCTCTTCCTGCTGGCGGATCAGAGCGGGGATGGTTCCCTCAGTCAGGCCGAGTGGGGCAGGGCAGAGGAGATCCGCCTGCAACAACAGGCGGCTCTTCAGGATTATGCCGCCTTCCTGTTGGCCCAGCGCCAGCCGGGTGCCGTGCTCGACTATGCCGATAGCTGGCAGATGCTGTTGGCCCTGCGCGATGACAAGCAGGCGCGCAGCTGGTATCAGCGCAGCAACAGTGCCCAGATCCAGTCCGCCCGTACCCAGCTCTATCCCGCCAACCCCAGCCAGCCGGACGAGCCGGAGACGGCAGATCTGCTGCGCCTCGATGAACAGGGGCAGCTGGTGGTACGTGGCCCCTGGCAGTGCCTGCACGATGTGCGCACGGTCAGCGGGGTCAAGGGCAGCCAGTACTGGCTTTATGGCAGTGACACCAGTGCGTTGAAGATTGCCAGCCAGCCACAACTGGCTGCGGGGCTGACCGCTTGCGGCCGCAGCGACTGGCGCCTGCCGACCCTCACCGAGTTCGAACGGCTGCTGAGCAGTGACAAGTCGGCATGGCGCTATCCCAATACCTTTGCTGTTGGCCTGCCTGCCCAGATCTGGCTGCAGGATGGTACGGGTCAACCCCGTCTCTATCAACTTGCGACCCGAATCTGGCTGGATGAGGGGGAGGGGAGTCTGCTTTGGTATGCGCTGGCTCCCTATCCGGTGCGCCCCTCTGTGGTGCGCGACAGCAGCAAGCCAGACATGGCGGCCCTGCGCGCTCAATACAGCGGCGCGCCAGCCCAATGGCCTGCCGCCCGGGTGGATGAAGGGGTGGAATGGCAGGAGCTGGGGCCGCTGCCGGCGGTTCCCTTCCCGGCCGACAACCCCTATAGCCGGGCCAAGGTGGTGCTGGGTCAGCAGCTCTTTTTCGACAAGCAGCTCTCCAAGGGGCGGGACATCAGCTGTGCCAGTTGCCACGATCCGCAAAAGGGGTGGAGCGACGGCCTGAGCGTCTCGGTCGGTCATCTGGGCCAGAAGGGCAATCGCAACGCTCCTTCCATCCTCAACAGTGCCTTCAGCTCGACCCAGTTTTGGGACGGGCGGGTCGCCACGCTGGAGGAGCAGTCGCTTCACCCGATCCAGAACCCCATCGAAATGGCGCTGAGTCATGACGAGCTGCTGGCTCGTTTGCAGGCCAACCCCGACTATCAGGCTGCTTTTGCCACCGCCTTTGGCGATCAGGGGATCACGCTGGAGCGGATCGCCAAGGCTATCGCCACCTTCGAGCGTACCATCATCAGCCGCGACAGCGATTTTGAGCGCTTCGTCAAAGGGGATAGTCAGGCGCTCAGTGACAAGGCGCTGTGGGGGATGCACCTCTACCGCACCGATGGCCGCTGCATGAACTGCCACTTCGGCCCGCTGCTGAGTCAGCACGGGTTCGAGAGTGTGGGGCTCACCTATTACGGTCGTGGCAAGTTGGAAGATCGCGGGCGCTTCCTGCAGACCCGCAACAAGGAGGACATCGGTCGCTTCAAGACCCCCAGCTTGCGGGATGTCGCCTTCACCGGCCCCTATATGCACAACGGCATCTTCCCGATCCTGGCCCAACGTATCGGCGGCTCGGTGCAGGGGGTGGTGGCCATGTACAACTTTGGCGTAACCAAGTGGAGCAGCGGGGTCGGCTTCCCGACTGGTGCGGATCAATATGATCCCTTCTTCCCCAAAGCCTCCGATCACCTGCATGCCCTTGGCCTCAGCAACGACGAGCTGGATGCCATCGGCGAGTTTTTGCGCAGTGCCTCGGCCGAGCCGCGCCGCACCCCAGCCACGGTTGCTGAGCTGGGGGTGAGTGAGGCTGATGACCCGGCTCCGGTGGGGGCGGTGATCACCGGATTGGCGGTGCTGCCTGCTCAGCCTCAGCTGGAAGTGGGACGGACGCTTCCCCTGCAACTGCAGTGGCAACTGAGCGATGGCTCTCTCGGCTCGCTCGATGGGCCTGTTGAGTGGCGCAGCGAACAGCCGGAGTTCGCTACCGTGAGTCCGCAGGGCGAGTTACGCGGTGTGGCGGTCGGTACGGCACGACTGGTGGCGACCACGGCTCGTCACACGTTGACCGTGACGGTGCAGGTGGTCGATGCCCAGCCCGATTTTGCCCGGGGCTGCCGTCAACCCGAGCTGGTTGCGGGCAAGCTTGCCTTTGTCTGCCAGCTGACCAGGGACGAGGCGGAGCGTCTGTCCATCTCCTATGACGGTGTGAGCAGTGACAGCGATGGTGACTACAATCCCTTCCCGCTGGAGTATGTGACCATGGGTCAGGCGCGGGCGCGGGATTACTGCCAGCAGCTGGTGGCACGCGGCCACGATGACTGGCGTCTGCCGACCCGGGCCGAGCTGGAGGTGCTGTTTGCCGCCTACAACAAGGATGGCGCGACGGATCAGTTGCTCCAGCAGCAGGGGTGGCCGCTCTACAACCGCTACTGGAGCAGCGATGCGACTGCCAATGACGATGGTGAGTTGCCGCTGCTCGACCTGAGCACTGGCGAGCCGCTGTGGGATCTGGCGGATGAGGCTCATGCCGCCACCTGCGTCAGGGCCATCTAGCCTTCATAGATAGTCAGATGAAAAACGGGCGCCTCGGCGCCCGTTTTGTTCTCTGGTAATAAAGAAAGGGATCAGAACTCGTTGGAGAGCGCCTTGTACCCTTTGACCAGATCGATATTGGTATGGGCCACGTCCTCGGAGAACTCGGCGGCATCGACCGAAACCCGCGGGATATGAGTCAGATCGCTCTGCTGGTTGATGCGGGTGGTGGAGGGAACGTAGAACTCCGGCGGCAGATCGCAGCCATCGATCACCGAGTTGTGACGCACCACGGCACCATCGCCGATATGGCAGTTGAACAGCACGCTGTTGAAGCCGATAAAGACCCGGTTCCCCACTTCGCACGGCCCGTGGACGATGGAGCGGTGGGCGATGGAGGTGTACTCGCCGATGGTGACGGCGGCACCGGATTTGGAGTGGATCACCACGCCGTCCTGAATATTGGAGTTGGCGCCGATGACGATGGGTTCCATCTCGCCATTGGCATCCACTTCGTCGGCGCGGATCACCGCATAGGGGCCGACAAAGACATTCTCTTTGATGATCACCTTGCCGCAGATGATGGCGGTCTTGTCGATATAGGCGGATTCGTCGATGACAGGCAGATGGCCGGAGGGATTCTTGCGGATCATGTTACATCCTGTGGTTGCCAAGAGGGATTATCTGGTGGTGGACGAGGAGCCTACCGGTCGGTCAGCTTACCCCTGCTCGCCCTCTGGTGAAACCCCTGACTGGTCTGACCCTTGTCGCGCGGCGTCTCGGCATGGCTGTTTCCCGCCGCCAGAATATGGGAGCATGGTTGTCATCCCGAGTCGCGTTAGGTGGACATATAAAGATGAAGAAGATGATTGCCCTGTTGGCGGGTGGTTTGTTGCTCTCCTCGGCCGTGCAGGCCAAAGGGGAGGCGGGGGAGTTTGACTATTACGCCATGGCGCTCTCCTGGTCGCCCGAGCATTGCGCCGTCAAACCGGCTGATCGGGACCAGTGTTCCCGTAAGCTGGGGTTTGTGCTGCACGGTCTTTGGCCTCAGTACGAGCGCGGTTATCCCAGCAACTGTACCCGCGAACGGCTCGATCCAGATATGGAGAGCGAGTTTGCCGATCTTTACCCCAGCCGCTTTCTCTATCGCCATGAGTGGGAGAAACATGGCACCTGCTCCGGCCTGAGCCAGCAGGCCTTCCATCAGCTGGCGAGCGATTTGCGCCAGAAGGTGAAGATCCCGGCGGCTTATCAATCCCCGGAAGAGCCGCTGCGCAAAACCAGCTTCCAGCTCAAGGCCGATCTGGCGAGCGCCAACGAGTGGCTGGCCCCCGACAACATCACGGTGGCCTGCGCCGACGGTGGCCGCTTCCTGCGGGAGATCTATATCTGCGTCAATAAAGAGGGGACGGATGCGGTCACCTGCTCCGACGAGATGCAAAAGCGCGAGCGCCGCTCCTGCGGTCAGCCGGATTTCCTGCTGCGCAGCGTGCGTTAAGCCTCCACTCTCTTCATCGGGCCCCTTGCGGGCCTGATATTTAACCACAGCTATCGGAAAGGAGTCTGACAGATGGATGGCAATAACCGGTTTAGCCCACAAGAGCGGGCAATGCTGCTCGGAGTGAAAGGGGTGGGGCCGACCGTTATCGGGCGGCTCGAACAGCTGGGCTATCATACCCTGGCCGGATTGGCCGAGGCCGACACCACCCATATCGTCCAGCTGGTGGCCAGCATGCTGGGCTCGACTTGCTGGCAGAACAGCCCGCAGGCGCGTAGTGCCATCGACGGTGCCATTGCGCTGGCCCGCGCACATCTGGCGGCGGACGCTGCAAAAGGGGTGAATGGATGAGCCTCTTTAGCGAACTGGGGATGCGTTATCCCATTATTCAGGCGCCGATGGCCGGTGTGCAGGGTAGCGAGCTGGCGCTGGCCGTGACCCGTGCGGGCGGCTTGGGCTCCTTGCCTGCCGCCATGCTCACGCCAGCGGAGCTGCGCAGCGAACTGGAGCGACTTGCCCACAGCGGCCTTGGGCCATTTAACATCAACTTCTTCTGCCATCGGCAACGGGAACCGGATCCCGTTGCTCTGGCCCGCTGGCAGCAGTGCCTTTCACCCTACTACGCAGAGTTTGGTCTGGAGCATTCAGCTGTTACGACGGCAGCAAGCCGTGCCCCCTTCAATGAGGTGCACGCCGCCATGGTAGCCGAGTTCAGACCTGCAGTGGTCAGCTTCCACTTCGGTTTGCCCGCGCCCGAGTTGCTTGTCCAAGTGAAGGCTGCGGGGGCCAAGGTCTTGGCCAGCGCCACCACTGTGGCGGAGGCCGTATGGCTTGCCCAGCACGGTGCCGACGCCATCATCGCTCAGGGATTGGAGGCGGGCGGCCATCGCGGTCATTTCCTCTCCGATGATCTCGCCTTGCAGCAGAGCACCTTGACCCTGCTGGCACAAATCCTCGCGGTGACCGATCTGCCGGTGATTGCCGCTGGCGGTATCGTCGATGGCAAGGGGATCGCCAACGCGTTGGCAATGGGGGCGAGCGCCGTGCAGATGGGCACCGCCTTTCTCTGCTGCCATGAAGCGACCACCTCGGCGTTGCATCGCGCCGCCATCCATTCACCAGAGGGCCAGCAGACGGCACTGACCAATCTGTTCAGTGGCCGTCCGGCGCGGGGGATCGTCAACCGTCTTATGAAAGAGCTGGGCCCGCTCTCGGATCTTGCCCCTCACTTCCCCTATGCCAGTGGCGCACTGGCACCGCTGCGTGCCGCCGCCGAGAAGGCGGGGGACAGTGGCTTCTCTCCGCTCTGGGTTGGCCAGAATGTATCGGGCTGCCGGGATCTTCCCGCTGGCGAGCTGATAGCGTGCTGGGTCAAAGAGGCTGGATTGGGATAAGCGCTTCTATATATGCCTTATAGAAGATGTCGAGGGCGCTGCGCGTTAGACGCGACAGTGCGGCAATGGTGGACGAGTGCCAGGCCAGTACCCTTGTAAGGCATTTATCCGGTGTAAAACGTCCTCACCCCCCCTTGGTTGTGGATAAGTCTGTATAAAGGCTGTGCGTTGATATGAATAACTAAAAAATTGAACTTTTTTGCAATTTTATTGCGGTAAAGCCTTGCCAATGTGAGCTGGATCTCTATAATGCGCCACATCGACAGGGCAAGCGGCAACGCAAACAACCTCGTCGATAACCTC
>NZ_CAWMRY010000031.1:0-64449 GCF_963870295.1 Aeromonas sp. ANP5
ACAAACACAACAGGCCACCACCCAAGCTGAATGGCCTGAACGCCACAAAATCTCCGCCCGCCCAAAAACCAAGAGGCGAAGGATCATCCTTCGCCTCTGACGTAACAGCTGGCTACTCGCTCTGGGGCAGGAACTGCAGTTCCGGCGCCGAGGAGGTCAGCACATCGGCGCAATAATCCCAGGTCGAGATGCGATAGTGCTGCAGATCTTCATCCAGATGCAGACCATCCGACTCCTGATGGAACCAGCTGGCAAAACGGGATGGGGTGATGAGCTGGATCTGCTCTTCGATGGCGTGACTATCCTTCCCCTCGGCCAGATCGCAATCCTCGATGACCCGCAGGGCATAGATATGGCGAAAATAGACCCGGCAGAGGATTTGCGGGGGCAGATCGATGCTGCGTGCCCGACCCAGCATGATGGTCAGGGAGTCGCTCCAGAGATCCTGATGCAGCTCGGCCACAACCAGACCGGGCGGTAGCTGGCGGGACGGAGCCCAAGGGACGGCAACCTGCCGAATGGCATTTTTCTGTTCCATATTCACCTCACGACGACTCGCTCCCTGTCTTGAGTCTATCTGAACCACATAGTCCCGGCGAAGGCAATCGATGGACAATAAAAACGGCAATAAAAAAGCCGACGTATCAAACGTCGGCGAATAAAAAGTGCTTACAACAGAGGATTCACATATTCAGACCCGTGGGTCGAAAGATTGGTTCCCTCTTTTTGTAATTAATTTTCGGCGCGTTTAAACATCAGGGTATTGGCGTCCGACTCTTCCGGCACGAAGTAGTAGCCCTCGGCGTTGAAACCGGTCAGCTGCTCCACCTCGGTCAGACGGTGCTTGATGATGTGGCGAGCCATCATGCCGCGCGCCTTCTTGGCGTAGAAGCTGATGATCTTGAACTGGCCGTTCTTCTCATCCTTGAACACCGGCGTGACAATCCGCCCTTTCAGGCTCTTGGGTCGTACCGACTTGAAATACTCGTCGGAGGCCAGATTGATCAGCACTTCATCCCCCTGCGCAGCCAGCGCGTCGTTGAGATGGTGAGTGATCACCTCCCCCCAGAACTGGTAGAGATCCTTGCCGCGATCATTGTCGAGCTTGGTCCCCATCTCCAGCCGGTAGGGCATCATCAGATCGAGGGGACGAAGCACGCCGTAGAGGCCTGAGAGCATCCGCAGGTGTGCCTGAGCGAAGTCAAAATCGGCCTCGCTGAAATCCTCTACCGCCAAACCGGTGTAGACATCCCCCTTGAAGGCCAGCAGCGCCTGACGGGCATTGGCGGGGGTGAAATCTGGCTGCCACTCGGCAAAACGGGCGGCATTGAGACCGGCCAGCTTGTCGCTGATCTTCATCAAAGTGGCGATCTGGTCCGGGCTCAGTTGGCGGGCCCGGCTAATCAGTTCGGCGGAGTGATCCAGCAGCTCGGGTTGGGTGAAACGGGGTGTCACCAGCGGTGACTCGTAATCCAGCGTCTTGGCCGGGGAAACCACAATCAGCATAACGTTCCTTTATGGCGAGGGGCCGAACGGCAGAGCGGCCCCATGATTCATTCATCCAGCGTCACATTGTCCAGCGTACCGGTGCCGAGCCGTTCGCGACCGGAGAGCTTGATCAGCAGTCGCAGGTCGTTGGCCGAGTCGGCGTGGGCGAGTGCCTCACTGTAGCCAATCTGGCCGGCGCAGAACAGGCTGAAGAGCGCCTGATCGAAGGTCTGCATACCCAGCTCGGTCGATTTGGTCATCACCTCCTTGAGGCGATGCATCTCTCCCTTGCGGATGATGTCGGTGATGAGCGGGGTATTGAGCAGGATCTCGAACGCGGCGCAGCGCCGCTTGCCATCCATACTCGGCACCAACTGCTGGGCGACGATGGCCTTGAGGTTGAAAGAGAGATCGAACAGGAACTGGCGGTGTTTGTCTTGCGGCACCAGATGGAGGATGCGATCCAGCGCCTGGTTGGCATTGTTGGCATGCAAAGTGGCGAGACAAAGGTGTCCCGTCTCGGCGAATTGCAGGGCAAACTCCATGGTCTCCTGACTTCGGATCTCGCCGATCAGGATCACGTCCGGCGCCTGACGCAGCGAACTTTTCAGCGCCACATCGAACGACTCGGTGTCGATCCCCACCTCTCGCTGGGTCACCAGACTGCGACCATGCTGATGGACGAACTCCACCGGATCTTCCACCGTCAGAATGTGACCATCGGCATGCTGGTTGCGATAGCCGATCATCGCCGCCTGGGTAGTCGATTTGCCCGCCCCGGTGGCGCCGACAAACAGCACCAGCCCCCGCTTGGCCATCGCCACCTCTTGCAGGATCTTGGGTAGCTGCAAATCTTCAAAGGTGGGAATGCGGGTCTCGATACGCCGCACCACCATGCCGGGCAGCTCCTGCTGCCAGAAGGCACTGACCCGAAAACGGCCAAGCGCTTCGCGATAGATCGCGTAGTTGGCCTCCTTGGTGCGGATATAGCGCTCGAAGTGATCGCTGCTGAGGGTATCCCTGACCAGCGTTAGCGCCCCCTTCTTGTCGAGCGCTTCGCCCCCCAGCGACACCAGATGGCCATTTACCTTGAGGGTGGGCGGCGAGCCCACCGTCACAAACAGATCCGATCCCTTTCGCTCGACCAGCTCGCTCAGCAGATCATCCAGATTCATCATCTATCCCTCCCTGGGTGCGAGTCTCTTAAATGCTGTTGGGATCAACAGCCTTGGCCTTGGCATCGAGGGATGCCACCACGCCGCGGCTCACCAGCTGCTTGAGGCTCTGATCCATGGTCTGCATACCGTGGGTCATCCCGGTCTGGATCACCGAGTAGAGCTGGGCAATCTTGTCCTCCCGGATCAGGTTACGGACCGCAGGAATACCCATCATGATCTCGTGAGCCGCCACCCGACCGCCACCGATACGCTTGAGCAGGGTCTGGGAGATGACCGCCCGCAGGGATTCGGAGAGCATGGAGCGCACCATGTCCTTCTCCGCACCTGGGAAGACGTCGATGATACGGTCGATGGTCTTGGCCGCCGACGAGGTGTGCAGGGTGCCAAACACCAGGTGGCCGGTTTCGGCGGCAGTCATAGCCAGACGAATGGTCTCAAGGTCGCGCATCTCGCCCACCAGAATGATGTCCGGGTCTTCCCGCAGTGCCGAGCGTAGGGCGTTGCTGAAGCTCTTGGTATCCCGGTGCACTTCCCGCTGGTTCACCAGACAGCGCTTGTTCTCGTGGACGAATTCGATGGGGTCTTCAATGGTGAGGATATGGTGATGGAAGTTCTCGTTGATGTAATTGACCATAGCCGCCAGGGTGGTCGACTTACCGGAACCGGTCGGGCCGGTTACCAACACCAGACCCCGCGGGAACTCGGCAATCTTGCGGAAGATCTCCGGCGCATCGAGATCTTCGAGGCTCAGCACAGTGCTGGGGATGGTACGAAATACCGCGCCCGAACCGCGCGCCTGCTGGAAGGCGTTAACCCGGAAACGGGCCAGATTGGGCACCTCGAACGAGAAGTCGACCTCGAAGTTCTCCTCCAGCTCCTTGCGCTGATGGTCGTTCATGATGTCGTAAATGAGGGCATGCACTTCCCGATGTTCCAGGGCGGGCAAATTGATCTTGCGAACCTCACCATCAACCCTGATCATCGGGGGAACCCCGGCCGAGAGGTGTAGATCCGAGGCTTTATGCTTTACACTGAAAGCCAATAACTCTGTGATATCCATAGACTTGTCATTCTCCCATCACAAGATCACTAACGAAATATGAACCAGATTGCCCAGCACCTGTTTCAGGTAAAGGAACGTATTGCCCAGGCCGCCGAACGGGCGAGCCGCAACCTGCAGCAGATCCGCCTGCTGGCCGTGAGCAAGACCAAACCTGTCGAGGCCATCATGGCCGCCCATGCCGCAGGTCAGCGCTGCTTTGGCGAATCCTACGCTCAGGAAGCAGCGGCCAAGATCGATACCTTGCGCCAGCAGCCGGAATATAGCGACATAGAGTGGCACTTTATCGGCCCTTTACAATCGAACAAATCCAAACTGGTCGCCGAACGGTTTGACTGGGTGCAGAGCGTGGATCGGGACAAGCTGATCGACCGCCTCAACAACCAGCGCCCAACTACAATGGCACCGCTAAATGTTTGTCTGCAAATCAATATTAGCGGAGAGAGCAGCAAATCCGGAACGTCGGAACAAGAGATTTTCCGCCTTGCCGAGCTGGTCTCCCACAGTGAGCGACTGGTGCTGCGGGGGCTGATGGCCATTCCCGAACACACCAGTGACGAGAGCGTACTGGCCGCCCAAATGACCCGTATGCAGACTCTGTTCACCGAGCTTGCGCGACAATACCCCACGGTGGATACCCTCTCGATGGGGATGACCGAGGATCTCGAACTGGCGATAGCCCACGGCAGCACCATGGTGCGGGTCGGCACCGCCATCTTCGGCGCCCGTGACTACTCATAGGCAAGGCCAGCGGATAACCCATACATCCGCTTCTTGCCGCGACTTCATCAACAGGAGCGTTTGATGGAACACCGAATTCTGGCGCCAGGTGGTGCAGGCAGCGCCAACCTCGCCGCGACCCCATATGCTACAGGAGCATCTGATGCAGCATAGAACGCTGGCCTTTATCGGCGCGGGCAACATGAGCCGCAGCATCATCGCCGGACTGGTCAAGTCGGGTTATCCCGCCGGGCAGATCACTGCTGCCAACCCCAGTCTGCCCAAGCTGGAAGCGCTGGCGAGCGAACATGGCATTCGCATCACCCAGAGTAATGCCGAGGCGGCCCGAGACGCCGAAGTGATCGTGCTGGCAGTCAAGCCACAGCTGATGGCCGGCATGCTGGCAGCACTGGTTGAAGAGCTGGGATCCCTTGAGGGCAAGCTGCTCATCTCCATCGCGGCCGGTATCAAGGTGGCGCGCCTTGGCGAGATGGCCGGTGGCCACGACCGCATCATCCGCACCATGCCCAATACCCCTGCCCTGCTGGGTATGGGCATGACCGGCCTCTATGCGCCCGAGCATATTGCCGCCGCGGATCGCGCGTTTGCCGAGCAGATGATGCAGGCGGTCGGCAAGACCCTCTGGGTGGAGCAGGAGTCCGGCATCAACGGCGTCATCGCCGCGGCGGGCAGTGCCCCGGCCTACTTCTTCCTCTTTATGCAGGCCATCGCCGAAGAGGCGGAGGCAATGGGCTTCTCGCCCGAGCAGGCACGCCTGCTGGTGCAGCAGACCGCGCTGGGCGCAGCCGCCATGGTGGAGCAAAACCCCGAGCTGGCGCTGCAAACCCTGCGTGAGCAGGTGACCAGCAAGGGCGGCACCACAGCCGAAGCCATCAACACCTTCCAGCAGCAGGGGCTGATACCGCTGACTGCACAAGCCATGCAGGCGGCCGTCGCTCGCGCCACCGAAATGGAAACCCTCTTCTAACAGGAGCCCAGATGAACACTGCTTACTTTCTGATTAACACCGTTTTCGATCTCTACCTGATGGTGATCCTGCTGCGCGTCTGGCTGCAGTGGGCCCGCGCCGACTTCTACAACCCGATGAGCCAGATGGTGGTCAAGCTGACCAATCCGCTGGTGATCCCGCTGCGCCGCGTTATCCCGGGCTTTGGCGGCATCGATCTCGCCTCCGTGGTGCTGGCGCTGGTCATCGCCTTCGCCAAGCTTGCCCTGCTCAAGAGCATGAGCGTGCTGCTGGCAGACTGGCTCAGCATCAGCCTGTTTGCCGCGCTGACCGTGCTGAAAAAAGCGGGCTCGATGATCTTCTGGGTACTGCTGATCCGCGCCATCCTGAGCTGGGTCAGCCAGGGCCGCAACCCCATCGAATACGTGATGCATCAGCTGACCGAGCCGTTTCTCGCCCCTATCCGCCGCGTACTGCCGGCACTGGGCGGACTGGATCTCTCGGTGCTGGTCGCCTTTATCGGCCTGCAAGCCATCAACTACCTGCTGGGTGACCTGTTCGGCCAGCTGTGGTGGATGATTTGATGCCAGCCGTCCTGCAACAAGGGGATGAACTGGTACTGCATCTGGTGATCCAGCCCAAGGCGAGTCGGGATCAGATCATCGGACTGCATGGCGAAGAGCTGAAAGTGGCCATCACGGCACCGCCCGTCGATGGCCAGGCCAACAGCCATCTGATCAAGTTTCTGGCCAAGCAGTTCAAGGTGGCCAAGGGCCAGGTAACCATAGTGCGGGGCGAGCTGGGGCGACACAAAACCGTCGCCATCGACAGCCCCAAACAGTTGCCGCAAGAAGTGAGTGCACTGCTGAATGACACGCAAGGCTGAATGAATCGGCCTGCGCCAACCGTAGATATGAGAGGGATGACAGATGAAAACAGCCTGGATGAGTGGCCTGCTGGCACTGCTGATGACCCTGCCGCTCAAGGCAGAACAGATGAAGGAGCTGGGGCCGTGGTTGGTGCACTACAACGCCTTCAACTCCAGCTTCCTCACACCGGAGGTCGCCAAGGCGTATGGACTGGAGCGCAGTCGCTACAACGCCATCATCAATATCGCGGTACAGGACAAGCAGAAAGTGGCGCAAGCCGTGGGGATCACCGGCGAGGCCAAGAACCTGACCGGCACCATCCGCACCCTGAACTTTCAGGAGGTAAAAGAGGGCGATGCCATCTACTATCTGGCGACCCTCCCCTACCGCAACGAAGATACCTATCAGTTCACCCTGAAGATCATGGGCGGTGGGCAGCAACAGAACCTCAGCTTCCAGCAGACCTTCTACGTCGACTGAGCAGCAACAAGAAGCCCCGAACAAGATCGGGGGCTTCATTTTATCCATATGACAAGGGCGCCATCAGGGCGCCCTTGTTACATCTATTCCGTACGTACCACAGCGGTTACAGGGCGAGGAACAGACCGGCCAGACAGGCGCTCATCAGGTTCGCCAGCACGCCGGAGAGAATGGCGCGCATGCCGTAACGGGCGATGAAGGATTTGCGCTCCGGCACCATGGAGCCCAGACCACCGATCAGGATCGCCATGGAGGAGATGTTGGCAAAGCCGCACAGGGCGAAGGTCACGATGGCCTTGCTCGACTCGCTCAGGGTCTGATCCTGCACCAGACCGATAAAGGCGACGAACTCGTTGACCACGATCTTGGTACCGATCAGGGCGCCAGCGGCTTGCGCCTGATCCCAGGGTACCCCGATCAGCCAGGAGACGGGGGCAAACAGCCAGCCCAGAATGATCTGGAAGCTCAGATCCAGCCCTACCAGACCGCCAGCCCAGCCGAGCAGGCCATTGAGCATGGCGATCACCCCAACGAAGGCCAGCAGGGTCGCACCGACTGCCACCGCGATATTGAGGCCGGACATGGCGCCATCGGCCGCCGCTTCAATCACGTTGGTGGCGCGGGGGATCTCGACATCCTGATGGTGATCGACCTCTTCAGCTCCCGGCGGCACCAGGATTTTGGCCATCGCCAGACCGGCAGGGGCCGACATGAAGGCTGCCGCGATCAGGTATTTCAGCTCAACCCCGAGGCTGGCATAGCCCACCAGGGTGCCACCGGCGACGGAGGCGAGACCACAGCTCATCACAGCGAAGAACTGGGAATCGGACATCTTGGAGAGGTAGGGTTTGACCACCAGCGGCGCTTCCACCATGCCGACGAAGATGTTGGCGGTCGCGGAGAGGCTCTCGGCACGGCCGGTGCCCAGCAATTTCTGCAAGCCACCACCCAGCAGGGCGATCACCCGCGGCATGATGCCGATGTGGTAGAGGATGGCGATCACCGCGGAGAAGAAGATGATGACCGGCAACACGTTGAAGGCAAAGATGAAGCCCAGCTTGAACTTGGCCAGATCGCCGAACAGGAAAGCGATCCCCTCCTGACCATAACCGATCACGCTGCTTACGCTCTCGCTGACCCCGTTCAGCACATGCTGACCGGCAGGCAGCCAGAGCACCAGACCGGCAAACATGATTTGCAGGCAGAGGGCAAGGCCAACTGTTCGCAACGGGATACGACGACGATTATCAGAGCAGATCACGGCAAGCGCCAGGATACTCAGGATGCCGAGCAGGGCAATCATAGGGACTCCATCAGGTGGGGCAAAAGATGGGCGCGGATTCTGCGCCTCTCACCCCGTCACTGCAAGTCCGCTTGGTTACAACCCTGTTAGAAAAAACGTTTGCACGATATCGGTTGCGCCAACTGGTTGATTTGGTTCGGTTTTAGTATCAGGAGAAATCGAGAGTTCTTAAATGGAAACAATCATTCCTCGCCGCCGGACAATTTACCCCCGAGCCAGGGGGCCAGTCGCTGCTCCCAATAGGGTTCGGGGCCAAAGCGGGCCTTGAGGAAATCGATGAAGAGACGGATCTTGGGATCCAGATGTTCGCGCCGGGCATAAACGGCGTGTACCGCCATCTGCTGGTTCGGTCGCCACCCTGGCAATACCGGGATTAGCTTGCCGCTCTGTAACTCCTTGTCCAGCAAGTAGTTGGCGATATAGGCGATGCCGAGCCCGGCCAGTGCCGCATCCCGCACCGCCTCCGCCATATCCACCCGATAGTTGCCCGCCACCTGCACCGTCTGGCGCTCCTTGCCCTGGCGAAACGACCACTGGTGATAGCGCCGCTCCCGACTCTGGTAAGTGATGCAATTGTGTTGGGCCAGATCCTTGGGATGAAGCGGCGTGCCGTGGCTCAGCAGATAATCCGGCGAAGCCGCCACCACGAAGCCGATGTCGGCCAGCCGCTGTCCCACCAGCCCTTCCGGCTTGTCCTCATAGGTGGTAAGCCAGAGATCCAGCCCCTCATCCACCAGATTGGTTCTGTGGTCGAACAGCGAGACTTCCAGCTCCAGCTCGGGATAGCGATCCTGAAACGCCTTGAGATGGGGAATGACGTGCAGACGGCCAAAAGATTGGCCCACCCCGAGATGGAGCACGCCGCTCACCTTGCCACGCCGCTCGGCGATCATGGAGTCCGCCTCCTGCGCCACCGCCACCAGCGCATGACAATGACGGGCATACTCCTGACCCAGCTCGGTCAGGACGAAGCGGCGGGTGGTGCGCTGCACCAGCTGGGCGCCAAGGGTGGTCTCCAGCAGCGCCAGCTGCTTGCTGATATGGGATTTGGAGACCCCGAGACGACGGGCGGCGGCAGAGATCCCCTGCTCGCGCACCAGCGCATCGAAGATCACCATTTGAGGAAGACGTTGCAGCACAGGATAACCGGGTTGAGTGGCGGGAGCCCATTATTCCAGAGCCGCCCGCCAAGGGGTAGGGTCAGAGCCCCAGCGCCCGGGTGATCTGCAGTTTGAGGGGGTCGTCAGCCGGATTCTGGTTAGCGCCGTAGCTGGCGATCAGCTTGCCATCGCGCCCCACCAGATACTTGTGGAAGTTCCAGTTCGGCTCATCCCCATCAGCGGCCGCCGCCAGCCCCTTGAACAGTGGCACAGCATCGGAGCCCCGCACCGCTACCCGATTGAACATGGGGAAGGTGACGCCATAGTCGCGGCGACACACCTCGGCTGTCTTGGTCTCGTTGCCCGCCTCCTGCCAGAAATCGTTGGAGGGAAAACCCAGAATAATCAGTCCTTTATCCTTGTAGCTCTGGTAGAGCTTCTCCAGATCGCGGAACTGGCCGCTGTAGCCGCAGTAGGAGGCGGTATTGACTACCAGTACCACCTTGCCCTCGGTCAGCTGACAGAGGTTATGGCGCTGAGAGTTGTTTAGCTCCCGCATCTCCACATGGAAATAATCGGGGCACGCCGCAGAGGCCGCGCCGGCCCCCAATAACAGCAACAGAGTGAACCATTTCATCGCCAAGACTCCTTTTGTTTTGTCCATCATACGCGGTTACCAGAGCCGCAGTTCACTCTCAATGCAGGGGAATGCCGGTCAGCCAACCGTGGCCCCAGAACACCAGCAGCGCGGTGGCAACCAGGCCCGCCCCGACGCTGATGCCGGTGCCCGTCCAGTTGGCCGCCGGACGGGGATATCGCTGCCAGTCCCGCACCGAAATCCAGACCATGCTCACCAGCGCCCACAGCCCGATGCCGCCAAACAGCACCAGAGATCGCGCCTCGCTGTTGACCAGCAGATGGGCCACCGCCCAGAGCAGGGTACCGAGCAGTTGGGGATGCACCAGCCAACGGCGCAGATGGTTGGGCCCCTGGCCGGAGAAGAAGAGGATCAGCGCAAAGGGCATCATCACCGTCATGGTCGTCGGCCCCCACTCCGGCAGGAAGTAGAGCGGCAGCGAGCTGGACGACCGCCAACCGGCGATGATGCAGGCGATGGCGATAAACACCAGCAGGGAGAAGAGCCCCTTGTAGCGATTCTCACCCAGCCGTTCTCTCAGTCGCGCCCGATGGGCCACCGCAAAACAGGGGTAGAGATGGATCAGGGTAAACAGCGCAACCCCCAGGGTCAGCAGGAACATGAGTCTCTCCTTGTACTTGGTACGACCACTATGCCGTAAAGGGAGATTTGCGCCTATCAAAACCGCGCTTACCCATGGAGTCAGAAGTGTGGCAAGACAAAGGAGCAGAAAGAAAAGAGCCGATCACGATGGATCGGCAAATAAGTGCCAGGGCAGTCAGACATCTCGCGGGATGGGAGATGCCCCAAACGGGGATATTGAGTGGCCGATGGGGCGCATCGGCCGAACCGGATCAGCCCTTGAGCTGATAGAGCGCTGCTACGTTGCGCGCAGTGAGTTGAATGTTGGTGCTGGCGCTCTCCAGCGCCTCCGGCAGAGACATGGCACGGTTGACCACGGCGAAAACTGCATCCAGCCCGTGCTCGTGCACCACGCCGCAATCATCGGTCAGACAGCCGGAGATACCGATCACCGGCTTGCCGAACTGCTTGGCGCAACGTGCGACACCGATTGGCGTCTTGCCATGGATGGTCTGGCTGTCGATGCGACCTTCACCAGTAATGACCAGATCCGCATCGGCCACTTCCTCGGCCAGTTTCAGCGCTTCGATGACGATCTGGATGCCGGGCTTGAGCTCGGCACCAAGCAGGCCGACCAGCGCGGCACCCATGCCACCGGCAGCCCCCGCCCCCGGAATATCCTTCACCTGCTTGCCAAGGGCCTGCTCAATGCAGTCGGCGTAGCGGGCGAGGTTGGCATCGAGCTGCGCCACGATCTCTGGAGTCGCCCCCTTTTGCGGGCCAAACACTGCAGAGGCGCCTTTCGGGCCGCACAGCGGGTTGTTCACATCGCACGCCACCTCGATAACCAGCTCGCTCAGACGCGGATCCAGACCGCTCAGATCGATGGTCGCGAGCTCACTGAGACCTGCGCCACCCAGCTCGATGGCAGAGCCATCGGCTTTGAGCAGCTTGCCACCGAGCGCCTGGATCATGCCGGCACCGCCGTCATTGGTGGCGCTGCCGCCGATACCGAGGATCAGATGTTTCACCCCCATCTCCAGCGCAGCCAGGATCAGCTCGCCAGTGCCGAAGCTGGAGGTGAGCAGCGGATTGCGCTGCTCGGGCGCCACCAGATGAATGCCGGAGGCGGCGGCCATCTCGATGACTGCGCGCTCGCCATCACCCAGCAGGCCGACGAAGCCCTGCACCTTGTTGCCAAGGGGCGCGGTCACTTCGACCGGCAGGATGCGGCCACCGGTGGCATCCACCAGCGATTGCACCGTGCCTTCACCGCCATCGGCCATCGGCAATTTGACGTAGGTGGCGTTTGGCAACACCTGTTTGAAACCGGCCTCGATGGCATCAGCTACCGCCATGGCGCTCAGACTCTCCTTGAATGAATCGGGGGCAATAACAATTTTCATATCAATTCCTTAGGCGAGGCCAAACACGCCAAACATCAGGGTGGAGACAGTGGCAATGGTCAGACCGACTGCAGTTTCGTAAGGGATAAGTTTCAGGCGCTCACCTACCCCCATGTGGACGCTGCCACCGGTGGCATGGAAAAAAGAGCCGTGGGGCATGTGGTCAAACACGGTGGCACCGGCATGGATCATCGCCGCTCCGGCCAGACTGCTGATCCCCAGTTCAATCAGGGTGGAGCTGAATACGTTGGAGGCCACCACGGTACCGGCGGTAGTCGAGGCGGTTGCCAGCGACATCAGAGCACCGGAGATAGGCGCCAGCAGGTAAGAAGGCAGACCGGAGGCAGTCAGGCCGCTGATCAGCACATCTTTCAGGCCGGAGTTGGCGATGATGCCTGCCAGGGTACCGGTACCCAGCAGCATGATGGCGACCGGCGCCATACGAGCGAGGCCGGAGACTGCAAACTGGTTCACCTTGCTGAATTTACCCATCATCAGGGCGCCGACCAGACCACCGAGGGGCAGTGCAATCAGCGGATCCACCACGATACCGGCGACCGGCCGCAGGGCCAGCAGCAGGATGGCGACCAGCGGCGCGCTGATGGCGGCGGCAAAGCCCGGCAGTTTGGTGCCCTCGAAGCTCACTACCTCGTCGGCGGCGACCTTGCTGCCCTTGTTGTTCAGCCGCTTGGCGAGCCAGTAGGCCATCACCAGACCGAACAGACCCGGGATGATGCCCGCCGCCATCACCGAAGTGAGGGGCAGATGGAAGGCGTCAGCCGCGGCAATGGCGTTGGGATTGGGGGACATCACGTTGCCCGCCTTGCCACCGCCGATCATCGCCAGCAGGATGGCCGCCTTGGAGAGGTCGGCACGGCGGGCAATGGCCAGCGCGATGGGGGCGACCGTGATAACGGCCACATCCACGAATACGCCGACCGCAGTCAGGATCAGAGTCGCCAGCGCCAGTGCCAGCAGGGCGCGGGTTTCACCCAGCTTCTTGACGATGGTCTCGGCGATAGTGGTGGCCGCACCCGATTCGATCAGCACGCCCGCCAGTACACCGGCCGCCAGGATCCGCATCACCGCTGTGGTGATCCCCTGGGCGCCGCCGATCATCAGGGCGACGGTCTGGGTCAGATCGGCACCGCCAATCAGGCCACCGGCCAGGGCACCCACGATCATGCCGTAAGCGGGCGGCACCTTCTTCAAAATGAGGATGATGGCGATGGAGAGCGCCGCGATGGCGCCAAGGGCTGTAACCGGGATCATGACGGACACCTTCAATGGGAGTGAATGGCCGTCATTATGGAGATCTGCAATCAGAATGCTTTGGCTTAATAGCCAAAAATTGCGTCATTTAAAAGTAGTTTTTTGTCTAATTTTACAATCACAAGTCGAGATTAAGGCCGAGATAGAGCAAAAATTTGTCGTCTAACTTGTTGAAATTCAACCCGGTTATCTGCTCTATCCGCCCCAGACGATAGCGCAGGGTATTGGGGTGAATGAACAAGGCTTCGGCACAGCGATGCAGATCACAATCCTGCAAGAAATAGTGGCGCAGGGTCTTCTGCAGCGCCCCCTTGCCATCTTCCCGGGCCAGTTTCTGCAGCGGTGTGCGCAGCTGATCCGCCTGCCAGGAGTCCGCCAGACTGCCCAGCAGCACCGGCAAACGGTAGTCCTCAAAGAAGTAGACCTGCTTGCGCGGCGCCTGCCGCATGCCACGGCGCAGGGTATCTCGCGCCGTCTGGTAAGAGCGCGCCAACCCGTCGATCCCGGCGAAGTAATCGCCCACCGCGATATGCACCTTGAAGTGGGGAATGCGCGCCAGCAACTGTTTGATCCGGCTGCGCTCCTGCGCCGATTGCCAGACGCCCTCACTCAATTGCGCCGGTTTGAGCACAACTATCTCGTCGAGCCCGTTGATGGCGACCAGATTGTCCCGCTCCGGATTTTCCAGCTGATGAACCAGCTCTCGCAGACGCGCCGGATCCGCCTCCTCCAGCGCAAGCACGGCCACCACCCTGGGCTGGGCCAACTCCAGTCCGAGAAAACGGGCCGCCTGCTGCAATTGATCTACTCGCCCCTCACCACGAATGAGCTGCAACACCAACTCCTCCTTGTGGCGCTTGTCCCACTGCAACTGCTCGGTAAACGCCGCCTGCTCCAGGATCAGCTCGGCGGTCATCCGCACCAGTTCGGCGTAAGCACGAACTTCCTCCGGATCGCCGGAGATGCCGATCACCCCGATCAGCTCCCCCTGATAGGAGATGGGCAAATTGATGCCGGGTCGCACCCCTTTGAGCTGCAAAGCAGTCGCTTCGCTGATCTCCACCACCCGGTTTTCGGTGAGCGCCAGCACAGCCCCTTCGTGGCGCTGATGGATCCGTTCCGGATTGCCGGACGCAATGATGAGACCGTGTTCGTCCATCACGTTGACCGAGAACGACAGGATCTTCATCGCCCGTGCGACGATCTGGCGGGCAAGGTTATCGTTTAGCTGCATAACATCTCCGGACAAGGGGCTGATCTGACTACGTCACCACGAGGCGATTCAGGGCACATGGGCGCAAAGATGCCACATCATCAAGACAAGCGAGAGGGGGATCGCTAGAATAGGCCACTTTACCCGATGTGTGCCCCGCCATGGAGCAGGAATTGCGTGCTTGCACCCGCCTGCCCGTGATGGCCCATCCCCCCGATCTGGACTGTGCTATGGATTATGAATTTCGCCGCGACCCGTTTGGTGGCTATCGCGCCCGGTTCTCCATGGGCCATGAAGCCATCGGTCAGTGGCTGATCGACGAGGTTGGCAAGGATGAGGAGAAGCTCGACGAGCTCTTCTCCATCATTGACCAGCTCTCCAACCGCACCCGAGTCGAATACCGGCTCAACGGCGGTGACTACTCCCTGCTGCTGACCCATGAAGAGGCGGAGGTGAAAGCCAACGCCCTCAATATCGAGCTGGGTGAGGATCTTGACGATCTCGCCTACTACGATGATGAGCAGCTGGCCATGTGCGGGCTGGAAGATTTTGCCCAGGTGCTCGGCTCCTGGCGCGCCTTTATCCGTAACGAGGATATGGGCTGATTGACCCAATGTCGGGCAAATGTGCCCTTTTGCCTAACTCAACAGGATTGACTATGTCTATTTACGATTTTGATGACGAACTGCCGGAAGACGAAGAACAGGAATCCACCAAGAAAGCGGCTGCACCTGCCAAGAAGAAAGGCAAGCAGGTGATGAACACCCAGGTCAACCTGAGCCCGCGCGATGCCAGCCGTCTGAACGGCATGCACGTTGAAGCTATCGCCACGCTGGACGACGTCAGCCTGCCGAAGAACGTCATCTTCAAGGCCGGCCTGATCGCCTTGGGCGAACTCGAAGCCAGCAAGCGCGCCGATATCATCGCCCGCGTGATCGCAGAATCAGGCCGCTAATCGCCCCTGAAGGCATAAAGAAAGCCGGAGCCACTGCTCCGGCTTTTTGTTTTCCGCCTAGGCACTCTCAACGGCAATCGATCCCCTTTCCGGCTCGGGAGACCAGTTGGTCATAGCGACCATCGGCACGGGCGGCAGCCAGGGCATGATTGAAGCGCTCAAGCAGGTTGGCGGCCTCCGGATACTGCCGTGAAATGATCAGGTAAAAGGTGTCGCTCTGACGAAAGTGGGGCAATGCCTGCAGATGGCAGGGGTCGCCAAACAGCTGACGGCTGGCATCCCGGGTCACCGTCTCGTTCATCGGCAGCAGATCGATCCGTTTGCGATCCAGCAGTTGCAGACACTGTGCCAGGGTCTTGGGGCGCTGCAGATCCAGCCCGAAACGCTTGATCACCCCGTCGGCATGGCTGGTGCTCCACCCCAGCGGAATGCAGACTCGCAGCCCTTGCCAGCGGCCAGCCTGAATGGCCTCGCTCCCCCGATAGGTAAACCAGGAGAGGCGATCTATATGAATGGGAGCGCTGTAGTGGAAGAGCTTGGCCCGATCGGCAGTCCAGGCGTAGGGGAAGGTGGCCGCGACCAACCCATTGCGGGTCAACTGATAGCCGCGGGGCCAGGGCAGGTAGTCGACCTGGAGCTCTCGATACCCGGCCTCTTGCAGCAGGGTCGTCACCAGCCGGGTGCTCTCGCCGCCTTCAGGCAGTGCCTTGCCGGTATAGGGGGTGAACTCACCGGTCACCAGCAGCAAGGGTGCGGCCTGCAGCCAGACACACCAACAACACAACAACCACAGACAGTTCTTCATCAGCTGCTCTCCCTTTACCCTGTTGATGAGTATAGAGAAGGGATCCGACCACCTCCTGCGCGGTTGTCCTGCTGACGCCCACTTGTTAAGGTTGCCGCCTGCCTCGATCAAGGAGATCCAATGTTACCCCTTCCCGACTCATTCATCTGGGGCGCGCTGGCGCTGGCCGTGCTGCTTGCCCTCTTCCGCCAGCGTCTTCCCGCCTTTGCCCTGCTGGGACTCTCCCTGCTGCTGGCACTGTGGCTTGACCGAATGACACTACCTGCCCTGCTGGTCTCGGTCGCAGGATTACTGCTGGCGTGGCGTACGCCAACCCTCCCCGCCCGCTGGGCGATGGCGGCCAGAGTGGTGCTGCTCCTCTGGGCGATTGCGCTGACCCTGCACCTGATCCCCGGCTTCAACAATCTCAAGGTGCTGGATCAGGCGCTGGCAGGCCCCGCCAGCGTGCCGTTCAACATGTATCTGAACCTCGACAAGCCGCTGCTGCTCTTTGGCTTGCTGCTGGCCTGCCCGATGCTGCTGGGCAAGGGGGGCGCAATCCGCTGGCGCCCGTTGGCCCTGTTGCTGCTGCCGCTGGGTGCCCTGCTGGTCATCGCCTGGCAGTTGGGGGCACTGAAACCGGAAGTGGGTCTGCCCCACTGGTGGTGGCTGTTTGCACTCAACAATCTGCTGTTCACCTGTGTGGCAGAAGAGGCGCTGTTTCGCGGCGCGATCCAGCAGGGGCTGACCGAACGTTACCGCCCCTGGATTGGCATCGTCGTGGCTGCGCTACTGTTCGGAGCCCTCCACCTGCCCGGTGGCCCACTGCTGGCGCTGTTTGCGACCCTGGCAGGCTGCTGCTACGGCCTGGCATTCCAGCTCAGCGGGCGACTCTCCGTGGCCATCCTGATCCACTTCGCCTTCAACTTCGCCCATCTGGCGCTCTTCACCTACCCGCTGGCCCACCGCTAACTCCTAAAGGCGCCTGACACGGGCGCCTTCCCTCGCTCTTCCCTCTCTCTTTAAGCGTGCTGCCTCGCTCGCTTTACACCTCCACAAAGCTCCAAACAAAACCAATCCATTTACTTGTAACCAAAATGTAAACAAACTGACCTCTGCATTCGCCATAACAGTCACTTTCCATTGCCCTGCAACCAAAAGGATCCTGTGATGCAGAAAACCCTCAGTTATGCCGCCCTGCTGCTGGTCAGCCAGTTCCCGCAACTGGCACTGGCCGATACCGATGTCTATCTCACCAACAACAGTCCTGAACCGCTTCAGATCGACATCAGCCAAAGCGGCAGCGGCCAGTTGCAACCCGGCAGTCAGTGGAGCCAGCACCGCACCGAACTGGGCCCATGGGAGAGTGCCATGGTACTCAGCTTCAATCGCTATGAGGGGGTCAAGGCAGGCAAGAGCTATCTGTTCGAAACCCGCGTGACCACAGCGGGTGGCGACGTCTATCGGCTCAACCAGCTGATGGAGGGAACCTGGTGGAACACCACCTTGCAGCACGGTGGCGAGACACCGACCAGCGCATCCGGCTGGCAAAACGATCGGGCGATCCACCGAGTTACGGGGCCACAAGATCTGGCCTTTGCCGCCAAGTTCACCGGCCGTTACGACGATTTGCACTATATGATCACGCCTCCCCAAAAACGGGAGCAACCGGAACCGGCAGAAAACAGGCTCAAGGTGGCCAGCTACAACGTCTGGGCGCTGCCGGTGATCGCCTCCAGCATCGGCGAGCGGTTGACCTTGCTGCCTGATTATCTCAAGGGTTATGACGCCCTGCTGCTGCAAGAGGTATTCGATGGCCGCCGCGAGGGCTTTTTACAGGCGCTGGCGAAAGAGTACCCCTACCAGACCAAAGTACTCGACAAGCCCGGGGTCAACATTCATGACGGCGGCGTGGTGATCGTCAGCCGCTATCCCATAGTGCGGGAGGCCCAGCTGGTCTATCCCCAATGCACCGGTACCGACTGCTTCGCCGACAAGGGGGTGATGTACGCCGAGGTGATCAAGGAGGGCAAGGCGTGGCACCTGTTCGCCACCCACACCGCCAGCTTCGACACCGACGAGGCGCGCAAGCTGCGCCAGATCCAGTTCGGTCAGATCCGCTCTCTGGCAGCCAGCCTCAAGATCCCGACCACGGACACCGTCATCTACGGCGGCGACTTCAACGTCAACAAGCGCAAGTTTGCCGATGACTACGCCAACATGCTGGCCAATCTGAACGCCCATGAACCCGCCTATGGCGGCTATACCGAAGCCACCTTCGATCCCAGGATCAACCCCTATGCCGGTGGCCCGCTCTCCGGTGGCGCCAACGTCGAGTATCTGGACTATCTGGTAGTGAGCCGGGAATATGGCAGCGCCAGCCACAACCTCAACACGGTCTGGATCCCGCGCAGCAGCGATGGCAGCCTCTGGCCCGCCAGCAACCTCTCAGACCACTTCCCGGTGAAGGGAGAGATCAGCCGATGACTCGCCGTTACGGGATACTGGCGCTGGCTATCCTGACCCTTTTGCTGGTGAATCTGGGCTGGCAGGAAGAGCAGCCCCCAATATCGCCAGAACGGTCGGAGATGCCCTCTCCGGCCGATATGCAGTTACCAGCAGAACCGGGGAGCCCGCCTCCCCGCATGCCAAACGCTGAGGGGATGGATGGCAAAAGCAAAGAAGTGCCCAGCAGCTGGCAGGCGATGCCGGATGAACTGATCAACCAGCTTGCCAGCGAGATCAGCGACAGCGAGTTGCCGCTGGCGCAGCGTGTGAGCAATCTGGAAGCAACAGAGGCCGGGTGGCTGAGCGAGGGGGAGAGCCTGATCCGGTTACAGGGGCGCTATGCCCTGGCGCTAGATCAGTTGGCGCAAGAGAGCGAGCAGTTACCGCTGGCCGAGCGGCTGGACGCCCTCAGCCGCTTGCAGGATCAGTGGGCGGCGGATCATCCGGATCTGGCGGTGGATCTGTTCAACCCGAATGCCCGCCTGCAGCAAGCTCGTCAGCTGTGGGGAGATGAGGAGCTGGCCACCCTGGCCCATCACTTCCTGCCCGCAGAGAAAGCCGAAGCCACGCTGGCGTTTGCCGAGGCGCGCCAGCAACAGCTCGATCAACGCAGCCGCTACCAGCGAGAGCTGGCCGAGCTGGAGCAGCAACTGGCGATCAGCCAACAGCAGATGGACCCTGCCCTGTGGCAACAGCACAAGGAGGAGGTATTGAGCCAGTGGCGTCGTGACTTCTTCGCGCGGGAGCAAGGCAAACCCTGAGGTCAGCGCTTGCCTTTGAACTGCTTGACGCTGCGTTTGGCCTGAGTGCGGCGATTGGCCTGCTTGTCACGAGGGGGGCGCTTGCCCTCCCCGCTGGCAGGCTGGTCGGTAACCGGGAACCCCGCCAGATCGCCCAACGGCAGCTCGCGGCCGGTCAGGGTGCGAATGGCTTGCAGCATGTCACTCTCGCCATGACAAACCAGCGAGATGGCCAGCCCCTCGCGGCCAGCCCGGGCGGTACGACCGATACGGTGAACATAGACGGGGGCGCTGGCGGGCAAGTCCAGATTTATCACCACCGGCAGCGCCTCCACATGGATGCCGCGCGCCATCAGGTCGGTGGCCACCAACACCCGAATTTTGCCCTCTTTGAAATCGCCGAGCGCCTGCTCGCGCACCACCTGCTCCTTCTCGCCATGAAGGGCGGCCACCGCAATGCCCGCCTTGGCCAGCTTTCTGGCAACCCCGTCGGCATCATCCCGCGCACTGATAAAGACCAGCACCTGCGGCCATGCCTGCTCCTTGAGCAAGCTGATGAGCGCCGGGACCTTGCTGCTCTTGTTGACCAGATAGAGCCGCTCTTCGATCTCGTTCACCACGCTGTTGAGGGGGGTGGCCTCGATGCGGGTAGGCTCGCGCAGCAGGCCGTTGGCCAGCGCCTCCAGCTCGGCAGGCAAGGTGGCGGAGAAGAGCAAGGTCTGGCGATCCGCCGGAATAAAGCCGAGCAGCGCCTTGATGTCGGGAGCAAAGCCCATCTCCAGCAAGCGATCCGCTTCATCCAGCACCAGCAGTTGCAAACCATCCAGCCCCAACAGTTGCTGGGTCAGCAGATCCCGCAGCCGCCCCGGCGTGGCGACCAGCAGCTGTGGCCCCAGCGCCAGCTCGGCCTGTTGCCGTTCCTGCGCAACGCCCCCACACAACGTCACGATACGCAGCCCCAGCGCCTCGGCGCCCTCTTTAAGCGCAACAGTGACCTGAATCGCCAGCTCGCGAGTTGGCACCAGCACCAGACCCTGCACCTGGCTGGAGGCAGGATCCAGCCGTTGCAGCAGCGGCAAGCCAAACGCCAGCGTCTTGCCGCTGCCGGTCTGGGCCAGCGCCAGCAGATCCTGCCCCGCCAGCGCCGCCGGAATGGCCAGCTGTTGGATGCGGGTCGGCGTCTGCAAGGTGACGGGCAAAGAGGCCAGCAAGGCGGGATGAAGGGCAAGTTCGCTAAAGGTCATGGCGCTACGTCAACAAAGAAGTGGGAGGCGAAGTCTAGTGAGCGGGGGCCGAGAAGTAAAACCCTATCCATGATGGTTTGGCCAAGGGGCGCTGACGACGGGCTGACTACACTTTAGCTGACCCATCACCAAGAGAGACTCGCCATGACCAGACACATCCCCCTTCTGCTGCTCGTGGTCACCCTGCTCGGCAGCGCCACCCTCGGCCTGTCGCAGACTCCGGAGAACGACGCTGCCCCCGAGCCGCCTAAACCGATGCGCATCCTCAATGCCCACCTTGGCGAGCTTCCGGGGCTGATCAATGCCGACAAGACAGGCCCCTTTGTCGATCTGGTACACGCCATCGATGACCTCTACCCCGATGTAACCATCAAGATCACCATCTACCCCATCGCCCGTGCCATGGCTGGGGTGATCTCCGGCAAGGCTGATCTGGGGCTGCCCGCCATCCGCAACCTCAAGGATATCGATATGCTGGCTTATCGCTTCAGCACCCGCAGTTTTGGCAAGGTTGCCCATGTGATTTACAGCAATACCGCCTATCCGGTCACCACGGATATGGCCTATGGCATAGTGCCCACCAAACGGGACCTGCTAATCGAGGCGGTTCCCGACTATATGCCCTTCCCGGTGCAGCGCTCGATGAGTATCGAGCAGTCACTGCGCAAGCTCTCGCGCGGCCGTATCGACGCCTTTGTCTGGGCGCAAGAGGAGGCAGACCTGATGCTCAAGCAGCTGGGGCTGACCAATATCAGGCGAGAATTTTTCGGGGATTTCGAGGATGTCTTCATCATCCAGAAAGGGGCTGCTGGTGATGAGATGGACGAATTTCTCCGCCAAGCCATCGATCAGCTGGCCGCCACCGGCAAACTGGCCGAGATTTACGAGAAGATCCACCGCCCCTATGTGGAGTGGCAACCCTCCCCACCCACCAAGGCTGAACCGGCGACCACCCCGCCCGCTACGCCCTGAACAGACAATTCCCGCATAAAAAAATCCCGCCGAAGCGGGATTTTTTATGGCTTGCAGCCTTACAGCACGGCCAACGCCGCAGCGTAGTTCGGCTCGTCGGCCACTTCGGCGACCAGCTCGCTGTGCAGCACCTTGTTGTCACCATCCAGCACCACGATGGCGCGAGCGGTCAGACCGACCAGCGGACCGGAAGAGAAGGCAATGCCGTAATCTTCCATGAAGGCCGCACCGCGCAGGGTGGAGAGGGTTACTACCTTGTCCAGACCTTCAGCGCCGCAGAAGCGGGACTGGGCGAACGGCAGATCGGCGGAGATGCACAGCACAACTGTGTTCTCCAGCGCGCTGGCCTGCTCGTTGAACTTGCGCACAGAAGTAGCGCAGGTCGGGGTATCAACGCTCGGGAAGATGTTCAGGATTTTGCGCTGACCGGCAAAGCTTGCCAGGGTCACGTCGGAGAGATCCTTGGCCACCAGGGAGAAGGGCTTGGCTTGCTCACCGGCGACCGGGAAGTGACCAGCGACAGAGACCGGGTTGCCTTGCAAAGTGACTGAGTTGCTCATGTGTTATGTCCTTTATTGGTGTAGTAAAAATCCGGGTGATCAGTATAGGGGCGGCGGGACCAGACAAACACCCGCGAAGACAAGGGATATAAAGTGGTTGACCTTGGACTTAACACCAAGGTTTAGACTCCTTCTCGGTAATCAGGGATCTCGCAGGGGCGGGATCCATCAAGAGGGACTCATCATGAGCAAATCCTGCTGCAATCATCAGCACGCCGCCCCCATCAAGGCCGTCAGCAAGGCGGCCCCCGGCCAGAGTGAGCATCACCACGATAGCCACTGCTGCGACAACACCACGCCCGTCAGTTGCTGTTCAACCCCGACGCCTCATGAGCACGCATCCCGTGACAGCAATGAATCCCCCGGGGATGAAGAGCCTCCCCGAGGAAGCTGTCACGCTCAAGCGTGCTGCAGCGCCCCCTTATCGCCAGCTCACGATCATAAGCATGAGCATGGACATGGGCACGATATGCCCCCTGCCGACCCTCTGGTTGCGCCTGCGCAAGGTAACAGTCGCCACAGCTGGCAGGTGTTGGGGATGGATTGCCCCAGCTGCGCCCGCAAGATCGAGACCGCCGTCAGCCGGGTGAGCGGCGTGCAACAGGCGCGCGTGTTGTTTGCCACCGAGAAGCTGGTAGTGGAACTGGCCCCCGGCCTCTCCCCCGATCCCGTCACCGCCGCCGTGCTGGCCGCCGGTTTCCAGCTCAAAGGGGAAAGCGCTGACAAGCAGGCAGCTGGCCGCAAGCAAGCTTCACAACAGCCCCTGCAAGGCAATCTATTCGGTAACTTTTTGGGCAAATATTGGCAGCCCCTGTCACTGGCCAGTCTGATGCTGGTTGCCGCCCTGCTGCCGAAAGAGCTCGGTCAGCCGCTCTTTACCCTGGCGACCCTCTGGGGTCTGTGGCCTATCTCCCGCAAGGCGTGGGCGCTGACCAAAAGCGGCTCCCCCTTCGCCATCGAGACCCTGATGACGGTCGCCGCCGTGGGGGCCCTGTTCCTCGGCGAAACCGCCGAAGCGGCCATGGTGCTGCTGCTCTTTATGCTGGGTGAACATCTGGAGGCCTACGCCGCCGGGCGCGCCCGGGCCGGAGTGACCGCGCTGATGGCGCTGGTGCCTGACAAGGCGCTGCGCATCCGTACCACTGCCGAGGGCGAGGTGCGGGAAGAGGTCGCTGCCGATGAGCTGCGTCCCGGCGACATTATCGAAATCGCTCCGGGTGCCCGCTTGCCTGCCGATGCTCGTCTGCTCGACGCCCTCGGCGCGTTTGACGAGAGTGCCCTGACCGGTGAATCCATTCCGGTGGAACGTCGCCAGGGGGACAAGGTGCCGGCCGGCAGTCTGGCGGCGGATCGGGTACTGCGCCTCGAGGTAGTGTCCGAACCCGGCAACAACGCCATCGACCGCATTCTGCACCTCATCGAGGAAGCTGAGAGCCAGCGCGCCCCCATCGAGCGCTTTATCGACCGCTTCAGCCGCTGGTATACCCCGGCCATGATGCTGGTCGCCCTGCTGGTGGTGCTGGTGCCACCCCTTGCCTTCGGCCAGAGCTGGGACGAGTGGATCTATCGCGGGCTGGCGTTGCTGCTGATCGGTTGCCCCTGCGCGCTGGTCATCTCCACCCCGGCAGCGGTTACCTCGGCACTGGCCGCGGCCACCCGTCAGGGGGCACTGATCAAGGGTGGTGCTGCGCTGGAGCGACTGGCCCATATCGACACCGTCGCCTTTGACAAGACTGGCACCCTGACGCAGGGCAAGCCGCAACTGACCGAGCTGGTGAGCCTCAATGGCCAACCGGAGACCGAGTTGCTGGCACTGGCGGCTGCCATCGAGCAGGGCTCCCACCACCCGCTGGCCCGCGCAGTGGTCGCCAACGCGACCGAACAGGGGCTGACGCTGGCGGAGGCTCGCGACCTGCGTGCCCTGCCGGGCATGGGGGTTGAGGGACGCATCAACGGTCAACTGTGGCAACTGCTGGCACCGAGCCGGGTGGCGACCCTGAATGTGGAACAGCAGACCCAGATTGCTTCGCTGGAGCAGCAGGGCAAGACCGTTGTGGTGCTCTGCCGGAGCAGCGGCGACCATGCGCTGCCAGTCGCCCTGCTGGCGCTGCGGGATCAGATCCGGCCCGAGGCGGCGGCCGCGCTGCAAGAGCTCAACCGACTCGGGCTCAACAGCATCATGTTAACCGGGGATAACCCCCGTGCCGCCGAGGCGATCGCCACCGAGCTGGGCATGGGCTGGCGTGCCGGTCTGCTGCCGGAGAACAAGGTAGAAGAGATCGCCAAGCTCGCCAGCTTGCAGAAAGTCGCGATGATCGGCGATGGCATCAACGATGCCCCCGCCATGAAGCGGGCCAGTATCGGCATCGCCATGGGGGGCGGCACCGATGTGGCGCTGGAGACCGCCGATGCGGCGCTGACCCACAACCAGCTCGGCGGTATTGCCGCGATGATCCGGCTGTCGCGGGCGGCACTGGCCAATATTCACCAGAATATCGCGCTGGCACTGGGACTGAAGGCCATCTTCCTGGTCACCAGCCTGCTCGGCATCACCGGCCTGTGGATTGCGGTGCTGGCCGATACCGGCGCCACCGCGCTGGTGACCGCCAACGCCTTGCGGCTGCTACGCAAGGGTTAAGCCAGCCAATGGCATCCCAGCCAAAAGCCGTCCCCCAACCGGGACGGCTTTTCTTTTTCCTCTCACGGCCCCCCGTAAAAGAAAAAGCGCGCCTGCCGGTCGGCAGTCGCGCTTTGCTTACTCTCTCGGAGTTATCCCACCCTTGGCAAGGTGGAATTCAACCCGGGGGCGCCGAGCCATCCCCCGGACTCAATGGCTTGCTTACTTGACGCTGCACTCCTGAATGACGGCAGTACCCGCCTTGACGCCAGCCGGGTCAACCTTCACCAGCACACTCCACAGCCCCTGCGGCAGGGTGATGCTGTTATTGGCACTGCCACCCTTGGAGAAGGCGAACGAATAGCCGGTTTCAGCGTTCAACGCGCCGCCACCGTTGAGCAGATACTCCTTGCTCCAGTCCTCGTTGGCCACCTTGAACTCGGTGCTGCCGGCGTAGTTGAACGCCGCCTGATAGATGGCGAGATCACCGTCCATCCCCTTGTAGCTCAGCTGGTACTGGGGCTGAGCATTCCAGCCTGAAAGCTCACCCTTGACGAACAGGTTGTAGCCGAGCGGATTGCCCGCCACCGTATCCAGCACCTTGCAGCTCTGCACCGGCTCGGTGAAGCTGACGCTCAGGGTCGGTTTGTCCTTGTTCATGGCGGTGAAGACAAACTTGTAGCTGCCTGCCTTGGCCAGATCGACACCGATATTGCCGGTTTCTCCCCCCTTGCAAAGGGTCAGCGGAGTGCCGACCACCAGCTTGTCACCAGCGTTGCAGCTGCCGTAGTTGACCGGCCCCCAGCTGGCGTCAGCGATCTTGACGTTGGTGGTACCCAGCTTGTCGGTGCTCACCTCGGTAGTGAACTCGTACATGAAGTTGCCGCTGAAGGTCATCTGGTTGGTGTTGCCCCACTCATCGAGGAACCCCTTCAGATAAACATCGGTGTTGCCAAACGGTGGCAGGGTGCTCAGGTCGGTCTTCTTGCTGACCGGCAGGCCCGCGCCCTGTGCACCAGACTGCGGCTTGACGAACACGGCGGCAGACCAGGCCCCCAGCGTCAACTGGCCGTTATCATAGGCGGCGCCGCTGGCGATGCTGTCGACTACGCGATGCTTGCTGCTAAGCACCATACCGCTCAGATCGATCGGCTGATCGTTGCCGTCACGGAAGTCGCCGATGCTCTGGCTCTGGTTGCTGGCGTTGATCATCACCACCAGACCGTCGATGGCCGGATCCAGATCCGTCCCGGCACTGACGCCATCATCCACCGTCATGACGATAAGGCCGGGCACCTGATCCGGGCCAGTATTGCGGAAGTCGACCCGCTTGATCACCTCGGCACCGCTGCCCAGACGCAGCAGACGGGAGGAGTTGCGCAGCTCCGCCAGCTCCTGATAGAAGCTCACCATCTGCGCCATCTCGGCCGAGCCCGGCTTGGCATGCTTGCCGAGCACCTGCTCGATCAGCGGATAGTTGTCGCCATCCTTGTCCTTGCGCGGCAACCCCTTGTCGAAGTTGTTGTCGCCCAGGGTGTAGTCGACCTTGTTGTACCAGTCGCCCGAGTCATAGCTGTCCCGCTCCATGGATTTGGAACGCAGCAGCTCGACACCGGCGTGGGTGAAGGGAATGCCCTGACCCAGCATGGCAGTCGCCAGCGAGACCCCCTGCATCCTCACCAGATCGGCTCCGGCAGGCGCCTTGTAGATCAGGTTGTCGAACAGGGTCTGGTTGTCGTGCTTGTCGACATAGTTCTGCACTTCCACCGGATCCTGGGCATAACCGGCGCTCTGACCGTTGTAGTCGATCTCGGCGCCTTTCTTCGGTATGCCATCCTTGTCGGTCAGCACGAACTCCTTGAGGTTGCCCGCCATGCCGAGCCGCACCAGATCGGACTGGTGCAAGGCCGTAGCCAGATCCACCTTGCTCATTTCGTTAGGATCGACGAAGGCACCGTTGCCAAAGCCCTGGGTCTTGCGAATGGTATCGCCGCCGTCGAACGGACTGCCGCCGCGCACTGCATCGCGCAAGCGGTCGGAGAAGGAGCCGATACCGGTACCGCCCAGATGCTTCTGGGTCGCCTGCACGAAGCGCTTGTCATCCTGCACTTCGCCGAAGTTCCACCCCTCGCCGTAGAAGTACATCTCGGGATTGACCTTCTTCACCGCGGCCAGCGCCTGCACCATCTGATCTTTCGGATGGTGGCCCATCAGGTCGAAGCGGAAGGCGTCGATCTTGTAGTCACGCGCCCAGGTGACCAGAGAGTCATCCATCAGCTTGGCGAACATGGCGTGCTCCGGCGCCGTGTTGGAGCAACAGGTGGAGTTCTCCACCGAGCCGGTCTCCGGATTGAGGCGCTGATAGTACCAGGGCACTATCTTGTCGAGCACCGACTTGGGACCGAGCCCGGATTCGTTGGTGTGGTTGTAGACCACGTCCATCACCACGTTCATGCCGATGTTCTGCTTGATGGCCTTGACCATCTCGCGGAACTCCAGAATACGTTTGGTGCCCTCGGCGTTGGTGGCGTAGGAGCCTTCCGGCGTGGTGTAGTGGTAGGGATCATAACCCCAGTTGAAGGAGTCGACGCCGCGCAGGTAACCGGAAAGCTCCTGCACCTGCGGATTATCCTTGCTGTCGCCCCCTTGCAGGTCGGCCAGCACATCTCCCACGGTCTGACCGCCACCACAGTAGTTGCCAAATTTGGATGTTTTCACATCCGGATTGACCTGACAGAGCTTGCTGAAGTCATCGCCGAGATTGGCTACCTTGGCCGGATCCTCGTTGACGGTAGCGATATCGAACACCGGCAGCAGGTGCAGGTGGCTGACGCCGCTTTTTGCCAGCGCTTTCAGATGGTTGACCGGTACAGAGTCGGGCTGGGTCAGACCGACAAACTTGCCGCGCTTCTCTTCATCGGTGGAGGCATCGTTACCGGTCAGGTCGCGAATATGGGCCTCATAGATGGTGATGTCGGCGGGGTTCTGCTGGCTGTGGGGCGCCTTGAGGCTGTCCCATCCTTCCGGTTTCAGGGCCGGATCGTCGAGATCCACTACCTGACTGAACTCGGAGTTCATCGCCAGACTCAGGGAGTAGGGATCGGTCACCTCGTAGTGCTCGACCTTGCGGCTCAGCGGGTGGTAGACCTCCATATCGTAGCGGTAGAACTGGCCGATCAGCTCGCTGCCCCCTTCGTAACTCCAGCTGCCGCTGGCGCTGTCGAAGGTCATGGCAACTTCACCACTCTTCTGGTGGCTGGCGTTGTAGAGGGCCAGCTTGACCGACTTGGCGGTCGGCGCCCAAAGGCGGAAGGTCACCCGGTTACCCTCCACCACGGCGCCATAGCTCAGCTTGGTCGCCTCTGTCGCATAGAGAGCATCGAGAGCACCGGCGCTCTGCACCAGGGTCGCCCCCTGCAGGATACCATCGGCATCGGTGCCGATAGCCACCAGTTCCCCCTTGAGCAGGGGCTTGAGATCTTTACCAGCAGGCAGGGCAAAGGCGGCGGCATCCTTGAGATGCGGATATTTGGCCTGCTGCTCGGCAGTCAGGCCGGTCGCGGTCAGGCTGATATAGGGGAAATCGAACACCCCATCGGCATTGGCCTTGATGGTGCCCGAGTCGCTGTAATAGAGGCGAACGTGGGGCTTGTCTTTGCCCCCTTGCCAGATCAGGGTATTGCCATCGATAAGATGAGCGCTGGCACCCGCTACGCCAAAGGCGGCGGTAAAGGCTTCGGCACGGCTGCCAAACAGATCTTTCTTGCCCGCGACGATGGCCACGGTGCGATCCGGATGCTCACTGAAGCTCACCTTCATATCGCTGCCGGTCAGGTTGGCCAGATCGCCGTTGCGAGCGATAAAGTTGATGCACCCTTCCACATTTTTGAGCGGAACGACCCAGGCCGGACCAAAGCTGTCGGCAGTGGCAGGTGTCTTGCTCTTGTCATCCCAACCGGTATTCAGGCCACTATCAGCCGTTGCCTGGCAGGCGTCGTTGTTCCAAAGGTGCAGGCTGTGGCTGTCAAATGGTGCCTTGGCCCCCTTGGCTACCGACTGGGTATCAACCAGCGCAATGACCACCTGATTCTCCCCGGCAACCAGCAACTCTTTCGGGGGATCCATCTTGGGCAGACGGGCGACAGGCCCATCGGTGACTTCAGGTGTAGGCGGTGTAGGGGGGACGGGGTTCACACCGGAGGCATCAGAGCTGTTGTCATTACAGCCAGACAAAAGCGCGAGCAGTGAGGCTGTTACCAGCGCCACTTTGGTCTTTTTCATATCCATATTTTTATAATTCCCGCTGTAGTTAGTCTCGATAGTCGAGCACCCGGTCATTGCCAGGCGGTGCCATATTAATCAGCGGCAATCGATTCAAATGTGAGCGGAAGGGCAAAAAAACCATCCAGTTTCAACAAGATAACGTTTTCAGACTGAAACTTCGATCCGGCTCACAGACCTCGTGGCCATTTGGCCTCATATCTGGAAAACGGCAGTCACGGGGTCAGAAAAGCAATGTCTGATCAAGTGGATAGACAAGGAGTAAACAATGAAACGGATTGAAGAGCAGGCAAGACGACTCGATCAGGAGTATCAGGCGATCGGGCAGCTGTTCGACCAGTTTTGCCAGCAGGCTGGCACCCTGGCCGAGCAGTATCACTTCTTCAACTGGCCAGATTATGAAGACTCGCCCCCGCTGAGCCGCGCCTTCACCCTGCTGGGGGAACCCCGCGAACTGCGGCTGCGCTGTCAGCCCGGTGAGCGCTCCGCCCTCAATGGCCTGATCCAGGTGGTCTCGGAGGATGGCACCATAGATGCCAGCCTCGGGTTTCGCGCCGATGGTCAGCTGCTGCTGGAGTCCGGCAAGCTGCTGGACAACCCGCCCGGACTGCTGCTCAAGCTGCTGCTCGGCGCTGTGTGGCAACACAAGCCCCAGGAGGAGATCACCGGGCAGCCGCACTGACATCAGGGAACCAACGGCACTGAAACCAAGGGGGCCAAGGGCCCCCGTTATTTATCCTGTTCGCTGGCGATCTCGATGGTCACATGCACCAGCTCTTCATGGATCGCCAGCCGCTCACGGATCTGCTGCGCCGGTAGCGGATTGACCATCAGCAAAGAGAGCACGCAGGCATACTGCTGCTGCCCTACCCGCCAGACGTGCAGATCGCGGATCTCGGTCTGTGGCAGTTCGGCGATGACCTCGCGGATCTCCGCCACCAGCGGGGTATCCATCTCGGCATCCAGCAGCACCCGACCGGAGTCGCGCAACAGGCCCCAGGCCCATACCGCGACCAGCCCGGCACCCACTATGCCCATCAGCGGATCGAGCCAGTCGGCCCCCCACAGCATGCCCCCCACCAGCGCCAGAATCGCCAGCACGGAAGTAGCCGCATCTGCCAGCACGTGGATATAGGCGGCACGCAGATTGAGGTCCTGATGGCCGTGGTGATCGTCATGGTCATGATGATGATCGTGATCGTGATGCTCATGATGGTGGTCATGCCCGTGTCCGTGGTGATGGTAGCCGTGATCATCCTTGAGCAGCCAGGCACACGCGAGGTTCACCAGCAGCCCCACCAGCGCGATAGCGATCGCCTGTTGATAGTGGATCGGGCTGGGATCGAGCAGCCGGAACACCGACTCGAACAGCATCAACCCAGCCACTCCCACCAGTAACAGGGCGCTGGTGAAGCCACCCAGCACCTCGATCTTCCAGGTGCCGAAGCTGAATCTGTGGTCGCGGGCGAAGTGGCGGGCGGCGCGGTAGGCCAGCACAGAGAGACCGAGCGCCAGCGCGTGGGAGCTCATGTGCCAGCCATCGGCCAGCAGCGCCATGGAGTTGTAGAACCAGCCGCCGCCAATCTCCGCCACCATCATGATGACGGTCAGCAATACGGCCCAGCGGGTCTTCTGTTCGGCCAGCGGATTGCCCTCGTGGATGACGGGTTGATGGCAGTGTGATTGAGCGAGGGATGACATGGATTTCTCCTGAGAGCGATGATGCAATATACTATACCCCAGTATAGTTTTGTTGATCGAGAGGATCCGTCATGTCCCACACCATTCACGACAAAAAGAAGCTGCTGGCACGGGTGCGCCGCATCAAGGGACAGGCCGGTGCGCTGGAGAGCGCGCTGGAGCAGGAGAGCGACTGCGCCGCCATTTTGCAGCAGATTGCCGCCATCCGCGGCGCCGTCAACGGCCTGATGCTGGAGGTGCTGGAAGGGCATATGCGCGAGCATCTCGGCGCCCCCGATGCCACCCCGGCCGAGCGGCTGGAGGATCTGGATCAGGTGGTCAGCGTCCTGCGATCCTATTTGAAATAAGCAGGATGGCGGCGCCATCCCTTCAGGCTCGACCAGCGTCGGGCTTGAGCCACCGCCAGCTTTGCGCCATGATGTCCAGCCCGGCTGACCGCCGGTTTTACTGGACAGTCAATTTCAAGGATCCCCCATGTTTGAACACGTCGATGCCTATGCTGGCGACCCCATCCTGACGCTAGTCGAGACCTTCCACAAAGACACCCGCGAGCAGAAGGTGAACCTGGGGATCGGCCTCTATTACGACGAGCAGGGGCGTATTCCGCTGCTGCCGTCGGTGCAGCAGGCCGAAGCCCAGCGCGCCGCCGCCCCGGCCCCGCGCCCCTACCAGCCGATGGAAGGCGCCGCCAACTACCGCACCGCAGTGCAACACCTGCTGTTTGGTGCCGACCATGAAGCGGTCAAGGCGGGACGTATCGCCACCATCCAGACCATCGGCGGCTCCGGCGCCCTGAAGATCGGCGCCGATCTGCTCAAGCGCTACTTCCCGACCTCCGAAGTGTGGGTCAGCAACCCGACCTGGGACAACCACAAGGCGATGTTCGAGGGGGCCGGCATTAAGGTGCATGACTACCCCTACTACGATGCGGCCACTGGCGGCGTGCAGTTCGATGCCATGATCGACTGCCTGAGCACTCTGCCGGCCAAGAGCATCGTGCTGCTGCACCCCTGCTGCCACAACCCGACCGGGGTGGATCTCTCCCGCGCCCAGTGGGATCGGTTGATCGCGCTGGTGGTCAAGAAGAACCTGATCCCCTTTATGGATATCGCCTATCAGGGTTTCGGTGACGGACTGGAAGAGGATGCCTACGCCATTCGCGCCATGGTGGCCGCCGGGGTCAGCTTCTTCGTCAGCAACTCGTTTTCCAAGAACCTCTCCTTCTACGGCGAGCGCTGCGGCGGTCTGTCGGTCATCTGTCAGGATGCCGAAGAGGCGAGCCGGGTGCTGGGTCAGATGAAGGCCACCGTGCGTCGCAACTACTCAAGCCCGCCCACCCACGGTGGCCAGATCACCGCGGCTGTGATGAGCCAGCCGGAGCTGCACGCCCTGTGGGTCGGCGAGGTGACCGAGATGCGCACCCGCATCAAGGCCATGCGCCAGAAGCTGTTCGAGGTGCTGAGCGCCAAGGTGCCGGGCCGCGATTTCAGCTACTTCATCAACCAGCGCGGCATGTTCAGCTACACCGGCTTCACCCCGGAGCAGGTAGATCGCCTGCGCGAAGAGTTTGCCGTCTATCTGGTGCGCTCCGGTCGCATGTGCGTGGCGGGCCTCAACAGCCGCAACGTCGACTATGTGGCCGACGCCATGGCGGCGGTGCTCAAGGGCTAATCCGCATCAGCCCCGCTTTGGCGGGGCTTTTTTTGTTTGTTGCGTTCGCGGTCACCTCTTGATGGATCTGCTCACCCTCCCCCTGCTGTGAGAGAATGCCAGCAGGTCACGCTGTATCGTACTGATTCAGAGCCTGTCTTTTCATCCGCTTATCTTTATCCACTTCAGGAGCCACTATGGATCTGATCGCTCTCTCTCGGCTGGGAGGTCGCCATCTGGTCACCCTACACCTGCTGCTCGACAACCAGAGCGTCACCCGCACCGCCGAGCGGCTCTGCACCACGCCTTCCACCGTCAGCAAAACCCTCAACCAGCTGCGGGATCTGCTGGGGGATCAACTGCTCTACCGCCAGGGCAACCAGCTGCTGCTCACCCCCATGGCCGAGCGACTGGCCCCCACCCTGCACCGGCTGCTGGGGGAGCTGAACGGCCTCACTCGCCAGAATGCCTTCAACCCCCAACAGTGGCAGGGCAGCTTGCGGCTGGGATTGCGCGAGAGCGTGATGACCTGGCCGGTGGGCCCCATTCTGGGTCAGCTGATGCAGGAGGTGCCGGGCATGGTGCCGGAGATCTGGAACAAGGATGAACAGGGGCTGGAGGCGCTGGCAGCGGGCAAACTCGACTTCGTGATCCTGCCCCATGACCAGAGCCAGCCGTTGCCGCGCCAGCCCGGGCTGGTGTGGGAGACCCTGCGGGAAGAAAAACTGGTCTGCCTGCTGCGCAAAGACCACCCCGCGCTGGCCAAGCCCTGGGATCTCGATGCCTACCTGAGCTGGCGCCATATCGCCATTCGGGATCAGGAGCTGGCCAACCCCTTCTTTGAGCAGAGCCTGGCCCAGCAGCAGGTGCGGCGCCAGATTGGCGCCACCCTGCCCGATTTTGCCAGCGCGGCGGCCCTGCTGCCCCAGACCGACCTGATCCTCACCGCCATCGGTGGCTGGGCGGCCTGCATGGCCAGTCAGCCGGATCTGGTGATGCGTCCGGCACCGTTCGATTACGGCAAGGTGAGTCACAGTCTGGTCTGGTATGGCCCGGCCGGTGATGGCTCGGCCCGTCACTGGTTCCGCCAGCGGATCCTGCAACTGGGTCGCGAATTGATTGAGCCCTGAGCCGGACGACAAGGAGAAGAGATTGATGTTTCACCGCGGTGAAACATCAATGGCAAGCAGGGACTAGGGACGTTTGGTATAGATGGGGCTGGGGAAGGAGGCGACGTTGCTGCCCAGATCCGTGATGCGGGCAGCCCCCTGCTTTTTCACCTGATCGATGCGCAGCACCTGATGCATGGGAATAAGGGTCTGGCGCACATCGGCAAATTCGCTCTTGAGCTTCTCGTGACTGGGATCGACGATAAGCGCCGTGTGGTTGTCCCAGACAAAGTCGGCAATCTCGATAAAACCGAACAGCTGGCCCTGATTGACTTCGCGCACATAGACTTCGTAGCGCTCGCTGTGGCAAATAAACTGAACCCGATATAACGCCTTGCTTTCACTCATGATTATCTGTCATTGAGGGGTAAGAAGATGGCCATTATTCTAGCCGCCGTTCTCGCCCCCTCCAATAGACAGAAATCACAGTTGCGGCCTTTCCATGCCGCACCTCACGCCATGACGGTCACCGGATGACGCAGCCACTCAGCCCATCAAGGCAGGCAGTGAGACCGGCCCCAATCCCGCTGCACGCAAACGGCTGGCCAGCTGTTCCAGCTCGGTTTGGTGAGCCTGCGGCCATTGCGCCGCCGCCCCCCGCACCCCGTGGTGGCGAAAGCCGTTGAGGCGAATGGGCACAGGCCCAAGCTGCTGCAAGAAGGCGGCGAGATCCGCGTCCAGCTCACCACTCGCATCCAGAAAATCGCTCTTGCCCGGCACATGGAGCAGCCGCAGTTCGGTCAGCTTGTCGTGGCGTGCCAGCAGTTGCAGCGATGCCAGCACCCGCTCGCGACCATAGCCGGTCAGGGTGTGATGCACCGAGTCACGCCACCCCTTGAGATCGAGCATGGCGCCGTCGAGCACCGGCAGCAGCCGCTGCCAGCCGGTTTCGGCCAGCGAACCGTTGCTGTCGAGCAGGCAACTGAGATGGGTCAGATCCGGCGCGCCCTTGATGGCGGCAAACAGCGCAACCACGAAGGGGAGCCGGGTGGTCGCCTCACCACCGGAGACGGTAATCCCGCTGAGCAAGGGGCCGTAGCGGCGCAGCAGGGCCAACACGTCGTCCACCGTCATGCTGGCCGTCTTGGGATTGGCACTGCGCGGGCAGGCCTCCAGACAGGCGTCGCAATCGGTACAGAGCACCGCCTGCCAATGAACCTTGCCTTCGCTCATGGATAGGGCGCCGCTCGGGCAGACCGCAAGGCAGTCACCGCAATCGTCACACAGCCCGATGGTGTGCGGGTTGTGGCAGCCGGGGCAGCGAAAGTTGCAACCCTGCAGAAACAGCACCAGCCGGTTGCCCGGCCCGTCGACACAGGAGAACGGCAGCACCCTGCTTACCAGGGCGCTGCGTGTTGGCAATACATCAGCCATCGGTGCGAACTCAATACTCGCCGATGGTCGATTCGTGGGCGACCACTCGCGGAGCCCGCTGACGGATGGCGGTCACTTCACTCGCCTCGGCACCAAGACAGGTGGTCTGCAGCCGCGAGCCTTCTTCTGCGAAGCGGGCCACGTCGCTCTTGCGGATCATGTAGCCGGTCACCCGCACCAGATCGCTGTCGGCCACGTTGGCGGTGAACTCGCGCATACCGATGGCGAGCGCCCCCTTGCAGAGCTGCAACAGCGCCTGCGGGTTCTGGCGGATGGTGGGATCCAGCGTCAGGATCTCGCTGATCCCCGAATGGTAATAAGTGTGGTGCGGCGCCAGTGCCAGCACATGGCTTGCCGGATCCGGCTCATGCCCGTAGGGAATGCGCACCCCGGGGGTAACAGCCACATCGATGCTGAGGCCACCTTGCGAATGCAATAAAGCGCGGCCACCCCAGGCATGGGTCTGCGGGGTCGTGGTCACATAGGCGGAAAGCTGGGCCGAGATGCGATAGCCAAGCTGGTTCGCCTCCTCGCCATGGCCGTAGCGATCCGGCAGATTCTCTTTATCCATCAGGATATTGACCGCTTCCGCCATACCGTAGATGCCGAACATGGGGACAAAGCGATCCTCATCCAGCAGCCCCTCCTTGACCAGGAAGCTGTCGAAGAAACCGGACTCATCGTGGAGGAAGGCAGCCCGCGCTTCGATCAGCTGAGAAGCCAAACGGCAGTAGTGGGGCAGCAGGCAGCCGAGGAAGTCGTCGATCCCCTGACACTGCTCGGCGACCCGCTTGAGGGAGATGCGCACCAGGGTATTGGCGCCACCCGCCTGCGGCAGGGCGTTGTAGCAGCTGACGATACCAAAACCACGAGCGTCGAAGGTATCGCGGTGGATCGGGTAGTTGGCGATGTGCGGCTTGCTGCACTCGGCGATGTTCTTCACCGCCTGCAGCAGCAGATCGTCCGGGGTCTGCTCCGGATCGTGGAAGAAGGTGAGGTTCGGCGCTACCTGCTTGAGCTCGTTGTCGATGCGCAGGATCAGGCGGCAGATGCGGTTGTCATCCGGCCCGATGTTGACGTGCATGAAGGCGTCCGGCAGCACCCGATCCAGATAGATCCAGAACCCTTTCAGCTTGCGGTAGAGAGTCTCGTCATCCAGTTCGCCGACAAACGGCAACAGCAGATGGTCGAGCCGACCCAGCCAGACCGGCATGCCGGTGACGGAGGGGACATGGTGATACAGGATGCGCAGGGCGTTGAGCGCCTCGTCGAAATCCTGCGGCGCCGCCAGCTCCAGCCAGGCAGAGCCCTTAGTCAGAAATTTTTCATAGTCCGGCAGCACATAACGCGGCTTGTAGGGGGCGTGCCCTTCGAACATGTCGCAGATAAATCCCTGCTCCATCGCCTCGGCGACTGCGGCAGGCAGGTCGGGGTAGGGCAACGCATTCTCGGCGGCCAGCGCCAGTGCGTGGCTCTTCTGGGCGGCGGAGAGATGGGGATCGCGCACGATGCGCTGACAGGTTTCGATCAAAGACATGGGACACTCCTTCACGGATAGAGCCCATATCCTCACCATTTGCAGGCTTTTTTTGAAGTGACATTCATGACATGACGGATGTCGAATAATGACATCCATTACACAAGATCACGGCTCGCGCTTCACCAAGGCAAGAGCTCGGCTATGCCTCCCAGCCAGCGCAGCAGGAAGAAGCCCCCCATTCCACCCACCACCACAACCAGAGTCGGCAGCCGCAACAGGGTCAAGAGCATCACCCACAGGGTGGCGGTCAGGTAGTCAGGATCCCAGTCAAGACCTATCCCCGGCTCGTAGCTAAAGACGATGGGCAACCAGATGGCAGTCAGCACCGACTGGGCCGAGAAGCCGAGAAACGCCCCCATCTCGGCACCCGGCTGATATCGGGTCAACCGAGAAAAGAAGGCGAAGCGGTTGAAAAAGGTGATCAGGGCCAGCAGGCCAATCATCAGCCAGCTCACGCTACCTCCTCATCCGGTGCAGCACATAGCCCACAACCATGCCAGCCAGAGCCGAGACGATGATGTGGATCTCCGCCAGCAGCGGCTTGGTAAGCAACGCTGTGCCGCCGCTCACCAGCGTGGCCGCCACCATGGGCAAGTTTTTCATGGCGGGAATGGTCATGGCGATGAAGGTGGCCGCGATGGCAAAATCCAGCCCCATGCTGTCCAGTCCATCGATGTACTGGCCGGCCGCGATGCCGAGCAGGGTCGCCAGATTCCAGAACAGATAGAAGACGAATCCCGCGATGAGCGCGTAGGCCGGATCAAAGTGGCCGCTGCGCTCCCGGTCTTTCAGCGCCACAGCGAACATCTCATCAGTCAGGAAAAAAGCAAGGCTGGCCCGCCAGCGCAGGGAGAGCGGCAATACGTCACGGCGGAAGGTGAAGCCGTATAGTAGATGCTGGGAAGTGATCACCATGGTGGAGCCCATGATGGGCAGCAGGGGCGTGCCCGCCCCGAACAGGGTCGTGGCCGAGAGCTGGGCGGCTCCGGCGTAGACCAGCAACGACATCAGCTGAGCCTGAAGCGGACTCAGCCCTGCCTGCAACGCCAAAGCGCCACACAGGATCCCCCAGGGGATCACCGAAATGGAGAGCGGGAGCATATCCAGTGTGGCACGCCACCAGAGCATCCCCGTTCGCTCGGGCACGCTCGTTACTGACATCATGTGATCTTCCTTGTCACAGCCAAAGCGAGCCGAAAAAACTAGCACGGGACAGCAAGCGCTGTCACGTCATCACTGGCGGGAAATAAAACGCCCGCGGAGTCGCGGGCGTGCACAAGGGGATCAGGGCTCGATGACGATGGGCGTACCCGGATCAATCGCGTCCCACACCTCATCCAGCTCGTGGTTGAGCATGGCGATGCAGCCGTTGGTCCAGTTGGAAGGCTGAACCCTGCGGTTGCCAATGCTGTTGCGCTGGCCGTGGATCATGATCATGCCACCCGGACGAACACCCAGCTCATTGGCGCGCTTGATGTCATCCAGGTTCGGATAGTTGATATGGATGGCTTTGTAGTAGCCGGAATTGGTCTTCTTGTAGTCGAGGGTGTAGCGCCCTTCCGGCGTACGCTGATCCCCTTCCTGCTGCTTGTGCCCCTTGGGCGCCGGGCCCAGAGCAATCCAGTAGCGCTTCAGTTCTTTGCCATCCTTCATCAGGGTCAGGCTATAGGTCGACTTCTTGACCACCACCAAATCGGCTTTTTCGGTCAAGGCAAAACTCAATGCGGGCCAAAGCCCCAACAAACACAGTAATACGGCTCTCATTCCATCCCTCGACAAGCCTCTGGTGCGGGCTTTTCTTGTTACCAGATCATCTGAACGATGCCCGCCGAGCGGCGAGCGAGCGCCATGATATTGGATCGCCATCAATACTCAATATGCCCGGCAAAACATATCTTGCCGCAGCAAGGCCATCTTCCTTGGACACCGTCATTTGGCATTAGTAATTAACAGTTAAAACAACAAGATACCAAAAATTATCGCGCTGGCACCCGGGGCAATGATCGGCGAAGATAACACTCCACTCCCCGACAGGATCATGCCATGCGCTCTTCGTGCCGCCTCGCCACCCTGCTGTTCTCGCCACTCCTGCTCTGGCTGCCCGCCAGTGTCGCAGCCGATGCACTCTGGCTGCGCGAGCCCGCCCTCTCCCCCGATGGCAAGCGGCTTGCCTTCACCTGGCAGGGGCGCATTTTTGTTGCCAGTGCCGAGGGTGGCCCCGCTATGGCGCTCACCGGCAGCGACTACCTGAGCCAGCGGCCAATCTGGTCGCCGGATGGCAAACAGCTCGCCTTTGCCGCCAATCTCTACGGCAACGAAGATGTGTTCGTGGTGCCCGCCAGCGGCGGCGAGATGGTGCGCCTCACCCGCGATTCGCGCACCGATCTGCCGCAAGCCTTCAGCGCCGATGGCAAACGGCTGCTGCTGAGCAGCCAGCGCCTGGGGGCGCCCGATGCCGACCATTTTGTCGCGGAAGGCTACCAATGGGGCGAGCTCTACTGGACCCCGATCACCGGCGGCACCTTGCAGGCCGATCTGCCGCTGCCTGCGACCCTAGCCCGCCCCCACGGGGAGCGGCTCGCCTATCAGATGCCCGCGACGGATCAACCCTTTCGCAAGCATCAGCACTCGTTCGCGGTGCCCCGTCTCTGGTTGTTTGATGGCAAGCAGCACAAGCAGCTGACCGAAGATCGGGTGGCGGCCACCGATCCGGTCTGGAGCGACAAGGGAGATACCCTCTTTTACCTGAGCGAGCGCAGCGGCGATTTCAACGTCTGGCGCCGGGATCTCGCCAGCGGCAAGGAGCAACAGCTGACCCACTATCAGGGCCATCCGGTGCGGGGGCTCAGCGCCTCTCGCAGTGGCGATCTGGTCTGGTCATGGCTGGGGGAACTCTATCGCCTCGATGCCGGTAGCAGCGAGCCACGCAAGCTGACCCTCACCCCGCAAGTGGCGAGCACGCCGGATGAGGCGAACGAGGCCCTGACCCTGGCAGACGAAGCGCTGGTCAGCGAAGAGGCGGACGAGCTGATCCTGGTGAGCGAGGGCAACCTGTTTGCCGTCGACCCCGAGCGGGAGCGGGTGCGCCAGCTGACTCGTGACCCGAGCGAGCAATCCAGCCCCCTCTTTGCCGAACAGGGACGCGCCCTCATCTATCTGTCGGAGCAGCAGGGGCACGCCGCCCTCTATCGCCTGCGCAAGGGGGACCCTGATCTGCTGTTCAGCGATCCCGGCACTTTGACCGAGAGTCTGCTGCTGGCCATTTCCGGCAAGGGGATCAGCCGTCCGGTGCTCTCCCCCGACGGCAAGCAACTCGCCTTCGTGGTGGATGGCCAGGCCATCCATCTGCTGGATCTGGCGAGCAACAAGCAGCGGGAGCTGGTGCCTGCCAGCTTCAACCCGTCTCGCCACGAGGTGCATCTCGCCTTTGCCCCCGACTCACGCCATCTGGCGCTCACCTTCCGCCCCGATGCGGCAGAGCAGGAGATCGCGGTGATCGATACGGCCAATCCCAAGGCCAAACCGGTCAATGTCAGCCTCAACGGCTATCAGGATGGGCAACCGGGCTGGAGTCAGGATGGCGCCATTCTCTACTGGCAATCGACCCGGTTTGGCGCACTGGGGCCTGATGGCGAGCCCCTCGTCACCAACCTGCTCGGCATTTACAGCAGCCGCGCCGCCAGAGCCGATGCGATGGCCGAAATGGAGCCGCCGAAAGGGGGATACGGCTTTGAGAGCGATCGCCTCAACCATCGGGAAGCGCTGCTGTTGCAACCCACCGGCACCCTGCTCGCCAGCCGCATCATCGGCGACCAGCTGATCTATCTGGTGGAGGAGATGGGGGTCAACAGCGAGAGCGAGATCAAGGGCTACAGCCAGGATCTGCGCAAGGGCAAAACCAGCGAACTGTTTGGCGAGCAGCCCGGCCCTGCGCTGGCAAGCCTCAACCAGCAGGGCACCCTGGCTACTCTGGTGCGGGATGGGGAGATCACCCGGATCCACCTCGACTCCGGCGAGGCCACCAGCGCCCCCTTCGCCTTGCAGCCCACCAGCCGCTGGCAGGAACGCATGACCGCCGCCTTCGATCAGATCGCCCGGCTCACCCGGGACGAGTTCTATCTGGACGATATGAACGGGGTGAACTGGGACAGCTATGTCGCCGCTTACCGCCGCCTGCTGCCGGGCATCGGCAACCCGCGGGACTTTGGCAACCTGCTGGCGGAGCTGGCTGGCGAGCTCAATGTCTCCCACACCTGGGGCAGCGGCCACGCCCCCTTCCCTCGCATGGCGGACGAGACCGCCAGCCTGGGTGGCTACTGGCAGGATGGCGAGCAAGGGGTCGAGCTCACCGCCATGCTCTCTGGCGGCCCGCTGGATCAGGAGAGCGATATCGCCCCGGGCGCCCGCCTGCTCGCCATCAACGGCGTCCCGATTGCCAATCTGGCCGAGCTGGATCAAGCCCTCAACCATCAGGCCGGTGCCCGACTCGCCCTCACCTTCCAGCAAGAGGGCAACAAGCAAACTGACGAGGTGGTGCTCACCGCCATCGACAAACAGCAGGAGTACCAACTGCAACAGGATCGCTGGATTGAGAAACGGCGGGAGCTGGTGGCCAGCCTGAGCGGAGGACGGGTCGGCTACGTCTATCTGCCGGCAATGAACAGCGAGGTCTACGATGCGGTGGTGGCGGATGCCCTCGGCAGACAGCGCAATCGCGATGCGCTGATCGTCGATGTCCGCTTCAACAGCGGTGGCTATCTCGCCAATACCCTGGTGGAGTTTCTGACCGGCAGCGGCAGCGCCAAGGGGATGGCCAGCAGTTGGCCCCGTCAGGGCAAGGGGGAAACCGATGCCGCCACTCGCCAGTGGACCAAGCCTTCGGTTGTGCTGGTCAACGCTGGCAGCTACTCGGAAGGTTCCGCCTTCCCCGAGTACTACCGTGCCCTCAAGGTCGGCCCCATCGTCGGCGATCCGGTGCCCGGCACCGGCACCATGGTCTACAGCCACGACTCCCGGCTGATCCCGGGCCTCTCCTACGGCATTCCGACCCTGGGGCTGCGCAAACCGGACGGCACCTTCTACGAGAATCAGGAGCTGATCCCGGATCTGCAGGTGCCCCTCACTCCCGCCGACATGGTGGCCGGGCGCGACCCGCAACTGGAGGCGGCGGTTCAAGCCGCCCTCAAGCAGTTGCCCGCCAGCGCCAAATAACGGCGCCCATCGAGCTCAACGAAAGCGGAACAGCTCGCGATGCAGATGCCCGTCCGGCAACAGCCGGGTCAGGGCATCTGCCATCCCCTCCGGCCCGCAAAACCACACCTGCTCGGGCGCATCCTGCGCGATGCGGGCCAGATCCAGCCGCCCGGCCGCCTTGTCCAGATGCAGCTGATAGCACACACCGGTGCGATGACAGAGCTCAGCCAACCGTCGGTGGTAGACAGCCCCCGCCAGATCCGGCGCGCACTGGATCAGGGTGATCCCCTCGCCGCGCTTCCCACGGGCAGCCAGCCCCTCCAGCCAGGCCACAAACGGCGTGATACCGATCCCGGCCCCCAGCCAGAGGGCTCGCCCTCCCTCTTGCGGCGCGACAAAGGCGCCATAGGGCCCGGTCACCACCACCCCATCCCCGATGCGCGCCCCTGCCACCAGCTGACGGGTATGATCCCCGAGCGCCCGCACCGCGATCACCAGCTGGCGCCGATCCGCCGACACCCGCACCAGGGTAAAGGGGTGCGGCCCCTCTTTGGCGTCAAATTCGAAAAAGGCAAACTGACCCGGGCGGTAATGGGCGAGCGGCCTCTCCAGCTGCATGGTCAGCTCGCAGGTCTGATCCGCCAGAGCCCGCACAGCAATGACACGGCCCGGATGGCGATCCCGCGCTCCCACTTGTCCCAGCAGGGAGTAGAGGGCCCCGATAGCGCCGATCCCGCCGATCAACCAGATCGATACCCCAACCGGCGTCATGGCTCCCACCTGAGGCAGCAGGCAGAGCCCGTGCCCCCACCCCGCCAGATAGATGAGCGGCGCCAGTCTGTGGATCAGCCGAAAACGGCCATAACTCACCAGCGCCAGCAAGCTCACCACCACCAGCGCGATCAGCAGATAGAAACTCCACTCACCCAGGGTATTGCCAAGGGCATGGAGCGAGATGCCATTGCCTGTGCCAGCCCCAGCACCGCTGGCCCCACGCCGCGCAGGACGACTCAGCCACCCCGCCGAGACTGCCCACTTGGGCACCTCCACCACCAGCCAATGCGCATTGAGCGCCAATGCACCGCCGATGGCCGTCTGACGGTGCAATCGCAACATCCGGTCCAGACCGCCACACCATACTTCCAACTGCGGCAAGCGCAACGCCAACAACAGCGAAATCGCCATATAGGCCATCCCCAGCAGGCCGGTCAGTAACAACATCTCATGGCGCCAGGGCCACACCCCGTTGGCATCCCCCGCATAACCGAGCCACCAGACCCCGACCGCCAGCAGCGGCAACAGCCACCACATCCATTTGTTCGTCATAACATGCTCCCTGGTTCCATCGCGGCAGGGCCTCATCTCCCTGCTCATGGCACCATTGCACACCCGTCCGGTCACAAGACTTTGCCAGAGGGGGAAGCTTGTGTGGCAATGTGTGACAAACGGAAACAAAAGAGGGGCCGACCGGCCCCTCGTGATCACCCTTGTTGGCTCGCCCCTATTCATAGGAGATGGCGCACAATTCGCCTCCGCTGTGATTGACGATCCGCCAGCAAGAGGAATCAAATGGGGACGTTACATATTTGCGGCGGAAAGCCTGCTGCCCACTCTTCCGGACAAGGAGATCCCCTTGCTTTCATCCACCGAACAACGCTACTGCCCGAGTTGTCAGCGCGAGACCAACCATGTCGTGGTGCTGGTCGACAAATCCTATGGAAAAGAGGTGAAACCAGAGCAAAAGCGCACTGCATTTATCAAAGACTTCATTACCGGCTGGGCCGCCGGCCCCTTTCTGGCCAACATGGCTCGCTTTGAACGCCACACCATCTGTGAAAATTGCGGAAATAAAGTTATTGATGAATGAAAAATTAGGGGCAAAACGACTGGTTTTGGGAGTGTCGGCGACATCACGATGGCAAACCGGCCCGGAAAAAACGCTCCGGGTACCCCGCCCGCTTCGCAGTGCTTGATCGGTGATAAAAAGTGAGGGGCCGACTGGCCCCTCATGCTCACGGCGCTTTCGGGGCCGCTCGCTTGCCCACCAGCCGGTGCAGCAGCTTGTTGTATTTCGCCCAGGAGTGGATCAACAGGAAGATGCCGAACAGCAGGGCCAGAAACAGTTGTCCCACCTCGATGGCATCCAGCGAACCGATAAAGCTCTCATCTTCCTCCGTCTCCAGATAGTTGAACCAGGGTTGCAGCGCCAGAAACAACCAGCCCCCCCAGGTCACCAGCAGGATCAGCAGATCCCGCAGCTGGTACTTCCAGCTGCGCCGGGCGCCGTTGCTGATGATCATCTCGTTCGCCAGCTTATGCTTTGTCACGGAACGACTCCCCCCTGTCAGGACTCTCCCACACCGCCAGCTGGCCACGGCGACGCAGGATCGCCTTGGGCACCGCCACCACCACGGTCACCAGATTGAGCAGCCAGTAGATGAGCGGATACCAGACGCACCAGATAAAGCTGCGGGCCATGCTCTTGTCGTAGTGGTTGTCGATAAAGATGCTGACCCCGAACTGCACCAGACAAATCGCGGTCATCATCACCCCGCTCCACTGGAACAGGTGGCCCACCGCCAGCCCGCTCACATCAGGCTCAATCAGCCAGATCAGCGCCAGCAGCAACATGCTGTAGCACCAGGCCACGCTGGAGAGATACTCCAGCAGCAGCAGCCAGAAGCGTCGGTTGCGCCAGCGCATCGCCTGCAACCCGTAGCGTAGAAACACCTCGGCGCCACCCTGCGCCCAGCGCAGCCGCTGCTTGTAGAGACCGCGTACCGTCTCCGGCATCAGCACCCAGCAGAGCGCCTGGGGCTGATAGTGGATGAGCCAGCCGGCCAGCTGCAGCTTCCAGCTGATGTCGATATCCTCGGTCACCATGTCATTGCTCCAGCCACCGACCGCCTCGACCGCCAACTTGCGAAAGGCCACCACCACCCCGGAGACGGTGAAGACGGTACCGTAGATCCGCTGGGCCCGCTTGATGAGGCCGATGATGGAGCTGAACTCGCCGGTCTGGATCTTGCCGATGATGGTGGAGCGGGTGCGCACCCGCGGGTTGCCGGTGACCGCCCCGACCCTCGGGCTCTCGATGAAGTGCTTCACCATCCAGCGCACCGCGTCATAGTCGAGCACCGCATCCCCGTCGATGCCGACCAGGATCTCCCCGCTGGCAACGGCCAGCCCGTTGTTGAGCGCCATCGCCTTGCCCTGATTGTGCTGGTGGAGCACGGTCAGGCGCGGATCCTGCTGCGCCAGCCGATCCAGCCGCGCGCCTGTGTCGTCCTTGCTGCCGTCGTTGATGGCCAGCACCTCAAAATCGGGATAGCGCTGGCGCAGCAGGTGGCCGATGGTCTCCTCGACATTGGCCCCCTCGTTGTAGCAGGGCACCATCAGGGTCACCCTGGGGTAATAGGGGAGCTCCAGCCCCCGCTTGGCCAGCGCGATATCCCTTCGCTCCCACTGGAAGTAGTAATAGAGACCGCCACAAACCCACACCATGGCCATCAGACTGGGATAGGCCAACGTAAAGATGGCTATCCCTTCCAGAAGATCCTTCACTGCATCGCCTCCCCTTGGGTGGCTTTAGCGGTACTGACTGCGACCGGCGTCGCCGGCAGCTGGGTCGGCTGAGGCTGGGTCTGCACCGAGAAGACCGGCTTGAGCACGGCCGGATCCGGCTGGTTGTTGTGAAAATCATCCGGGTAGTAGCCAAAGTTGGTCACCCCCTTGCGCTGGATGATCTGCATCCAGCGCACCAGCTCGGCATCGGGGATAGGCTGGTCGGTGCGCCAGTTGCGACTCTGCAATTCGAACACAAGCCGATTGGCCGGCACCTGTGCCAGTGAATCCTCCGCCAGCCTGGCCAGCCACTCATCGGGGTTTTCTGCCTGCTCCATATAGGGCATCGCCATTACAGCGGTGTAGTCATAGGCCTTGGCAAACGCCGCCATGCTCTGGGCAAACCACTGCTGGGATTGCGGCTCTGTCACCAGCGCCGCATAGATGTTGCGGGCAGTCTTGAGACCATCGGCGCCCCCTTGCCGGTAACGAGCGGCGGCATCACGCAGCGCCATGGTGAAGTCGATCAGCAGATCGGTCTTCTGCTCCCCCTGTGCCTGCAGCGCATTCGGGGTGCGAGCCAGCGGCATCGGCCCCTCGTAGTCGCTGAGGAAGGCGTCGTCATGGAACAGCAGGCCATCGAACTTGGTGTAAAAACCGAGATCCTCATAGATATCCAGCAGCAGCTGACGGCTGGCAGGATCCCAGGGCGAGAGGCGCAGATACTGCCCCTTGGCGGGGGCGCCGGTACGGCTGTCGGTGACATAGGCGTGGTTCGGCCCCATGTCGTAGGCCATCACCGGCATCCAGGCGAACACCTTGACCCCGGCACGGGTCTTGAGCTGCCAGGACACCCGATTGAAGAGATCCGCCTTGACCGGCATATGACGGTTGGGGAAATAGAGCGCCTCCGCTACTCCGTCGCCGTTGTCATCGGCATAGGCCTGCAGATAGACGGTGGTGATACCGTAACCCTTGATCCGGTCCAGCAGCATGTCGATGTTCTTGTTCATCTGCTGCGGATCCTTGTCGTAGACATAGTCCAGATCCACGTGCACCAAGCGCTCCACCTGCCGCTCCCAGGTGTTGCCCCCCATGATCTCGTCCAGAGTTTCGAGGCTGGTGTCCTCCTCCAGCAGATAGCGGCGCACCGTGCTGCCCGAGTCACTCAGCTTGTTGAGCCCTTCCGCCAGGGTGAAGGTGTATGGCATCCCCGCCGCACGGGCCAGCTCCAGCGCCGTCTGGTTGAAGGCGCCGTAGGGCCAGACCAGGATCCGTGGTGCCCGACCGGTCTGCTCCCTGAGCTGGCTGGCTGATGCGTCGAAGTCCGCTTTTATCCGGGCCCGATAGTCGGCCATGCTCTCATAGCCATTCTGGCTCCAGCCTGCGGTGGTCACCGCCGGCTGCACGTTGCCCTGCGGGTTGGCAAGCAGCCCGTAGTGGGAGGTGAAAGTGTGGGAGGCCAGCTCCACCAGTCCGGAGTCCTGCATCTCGCGGATCTGCGGCCAGCCGACGAAGTAGCTGCGTGGCAGCTTGTCATTGCCGTACGGGACCATCTTGTCATCGGCCACATCCAACCAACTGCCCACCAGCGCAAAGACCGCCGGATAGTTGTAGAGCTTGAGCAGCGGATAGACCAGCCGGTAGAAGCTCTCGTAGCCGTCGTCGAAGCTGAGCAGGATCGCCTTCTCCGGCAGCTGTGCTTTGCCCGCTTTGGCATCCAGGATCTGCTGGAAGCTGACCGGGTGATAACCCTGCTGCTTGATCCAGTTGAAGTGGCGGATCAGGGTGTCGCGCCGGATGGTCTGGGGATAGAGCTTGAGGTTGGGGGTCAATTTCAGATCGACGATATCGTGGTAGCAGAGCACCACATAGTCATCAGGTTGCCGGGCTGCCTGCGTCAACGAAGGCAGCAGTGCAAGCAGCAAAACGAAAGGAGCAAGCCAGCGTCTCATCACATGAAACTCCATTGCAGATTGGCGAAGATGAAATTTCCGAACTCGGGGTTGCCGTCATAGATGGCCTGACGGCGGCCCAGGCCATAGCCCAGGCTGAGAGCGGGAGAGAGGATCCAGTCATGGCGATAGCTGAGCTGCCACCCCTGATCGCTGCCATAGCCCTGCTGCCAGTAGTGGTTACCACTCATGGTCAGGCTCTGCAGCAGGGAGCGACGCCCATCCAGCGGCAGCCGGTAGCGCCCCGCCAGCTCCAGCTCCAGATTGCGATCCTGCAAGGGATTGAAGTAGTCAACCTCCACCGCCTCGTTGCGGGAGGTGGCACCACGCAAAGTGGTATCGAACCACCAGCGATCCCGGCGCCAGAGATCCTGACGCAGCCAGCCAGAGGCCGTCAGCCGCCGGTTGCCATCGCTGATATCCATCTGCTCCAGTCGCAGTGCCCCCTCGCGGGTCTCATCCTGACGCCAGCCCAGATCGAGCTGGTATTGATCGGCGTAGTTGCCGCGCGCCAATGCCCGCAGCGGGGTGTCGGCACTGTTGAGATTGATGGCTGCACCCAATGTCCAGTGATCATCCAGCCGCCAATCGAGGCGACTCCAGAGATAGCCTTTGTGGTTGAGCTCGCTGCCCGTGCCCCCCTCCAGCGTCAGTTGCAGCGGGTAGAAAAAGATCTCGGCCCCCAGCCCGGTATAGGCGGTGCGCTCGGGCTGCTGGTCGAACTCGCCAAAGCTGCCCTGACGACGGACAAACAGCCGATCACCGCCATCAGTGCGAGCGCTGTAGAGGCGGCTGTCGTAGCTCCAGTCACGGCTGGCCTGCACCGAGCCCCCTTCGTTGCGGCCATGGGTCAAGTCGGTGACAAATTGTGGCGCCTGCTCCAGAGCCAGCCGCTGCTGCAACTCCTGACGATCCCGGGTCAGGTTGCCAAGGGTGCGCACGGCCTGCGGCGTGCCCTGCCAGTCGCCCTTGTCGAGCCGGGCGTTGAGGCGACCGGGCTCGGCCAGCACGGTGCGTCCGGCAGGCAGCCAGCGCACGGCCTGCCGATACGCCTGCTCGGCCCCGTCGGGATGACCCCGCCAACGGCGGATATCCCCCAGTTGCAGCCAGAGCCAGGGATTGGCTGGCGCGGTTTGCAGCCACGCTTCCAACTGCGCCTCTGCGGCGCCCGCCTGACCACGCCAGGCCTGCAGCAAGGTTTTCAGCTGCAATACCTTCTCGTAGTCGTCGTTGGCCATCCGCATGTTGCCGGTGAAATCCCAGCGAGTCGGTGGCTCCTGCCAACCGGCCAGCAGACCCTGTGCCGCACCATAGCGCTCGCCATCCGAATAGGCGTAGAAGCGCTTCTCCAGCAGCCGCTTGTCTTTGGCCCGTGCCGGCGTCGCCAGTTGCCGGTAAATCACGGAGGCCTCATCCACCCGTCCCAGCCCGGCCAGAGCATCGGCGCGCGCCTCCAGCACATAGTCAGGCAATGGCCCTTCGGCCTGCAGCGTAGCGGACTCCCGTTCGGCCCGGGCAAAATCGCCAAGGGCTACCAGGGTCACCACTACATCGCGACGGGCACTGATATAGAGCACATGATCGTGGGGGGCGCGGGCCAGGATCCGCTCTTGCAGCGCAAGAGTGCGGGTCAGGGAGCGGCGGGCCAGCACCGGATCCTCGGTCTGGGCCGAGATCCGCAGCAGATTGACCGCCTGGTAGTAGTCGAGCCAGAGCCGGTCGACCGGTTTGAACAGCTTGGGGTAACGGCCCATCAGGTCTGCTGCCGCAGGCCCCGCCCCCAGGCTCACGGCTACCCGATAGAGCGCCAGCACCTGCTCGTGATTATCCGGTTCCAGCTCCAGCCACTGCTGGCGGGCCAGCAGCTCGCCCATGGGATCCTCACCCTGGCGGGCGGCATAGATGCGGGCTACGAGGATCGCCTGGTCGCGGCCGAAACGGGCTTCATAATCAGCCGCTGCGCTGCGGGCAAGCTCGCGGTTGCCCTGATCACTGGCAGTGAGAAACAGCCCGAGCCAGCCATTGCGGTTGGCCGGATCGCGTCCCTGCAGGATGCGGTAATAGCTGATCGCTTCGGAGTAGCGCTTCTCGTCGCGGGCGGCACGGGCCAACCCTTCCAGCGTACTGTTGCTGATGGGGCTGAGCTCGCACGGCTCACAGGCGGCCAGCGCCCACTTGCGATCACCCCGCCACAGCTGCACGGCGATCAGATCATCGAGCACCTTGCCATCACCACTTTGTCGATAGAGAGCATCCAGCCCATGCGCTGCCGCATCCAGCTCTCCCGCCCGGGCCTTGATGACCCAGGCTTCACGCACTCTGTCCACCTCACTGGCACACACCAGCAGGGGCAACAGCGCCAACATCAAAAAGATGCGATTCATTCGCAACATACCACCCATAACAAACGCTGGTCATATCGTCCCTGCACGACCATACGGATATACACACCCGTCCGCTCCTGCCTGATGAGCAAGAGGGCTTCCTGACTTGTGTGCTGATTTCGAGGGTGAAAGGCGGGCAACGGCCAGCACCTTTCCTATGTGCGGCCCAGCCATCTCCGGGCGGAGATCTGAGGCTTTCCGAACCCGATTCACATCGGGAGTGGCAAGGAGGGCGATTTTGCAGCTGTGGACAATTTAGTCAATCCGACAAGATGGGAATGGTTCTCAAAAAGATGAATAGATCAATCTTTATGCACAAAGATGAGAGCAAAAAACACTATTAACAAAACAGACATAACAGCGTGAATCACCGAATCTATTACCTTGCCGCTCACTGTTCACGCTCATCTTCATATGAATACATATTTGATGGAAAAATCGCGGACACTATTGCCAAAGCGACACTTGGTGTCGTACCCATCCCTAGCGAAGTATCCCTCACTACAGCTGTAACAAGGATAGCCATAAGGCACTGCGCTCCCGGCATGCTCACCGAGAGCACTGTGGATTACACGGCGGATACTCGCCAGTAATGGTTAACGATCCAAACATTGATATCGACGCTCATACGAACATTCAACGCATGTCAGCCATTCCAGGCAAGTAACGTAGTGAAAAGAACCAGCGTTGGCTACCACATGAGCTCGGAGAGACCATAAGTGCCCGCTGTTGTCGCTCAGCCAAGGGCTCTGCATGAAAACTTGCGAGTTCTCCCTTCTGAACGAACAACTCATGAATCAAACCAGTCACACGACCCTCGCAGGGAGAAAGAGCATCCAGATAGAGCTCACGCTCCGGCTTGCTCAGCACTGTGGTTCCACTTCCATCCTGAACCATCAGATTTACGCCCTTATCTGACAGGCGGGTCAGAAGATCCCGATAGGCTTGTGGACTCATTTTGCCAGTAAAGAAGCTGCTGATATAGACGGGTTCCGGGCTCACTTCGCGCAACGCCTTGGCGGAGCTGGCCAGATGCCTGGATAGCAGTACTTGCCGTTCGGGGTCGCGCCAATTGAAATCGTCCAACTCTGCAGGTAGGTACCAACCCGCAATACTTCCCTCACCCAGACGATTTAACCACTCTTCGGCTAGAAGATGGTTGTGACTTTCCTGCTGCTCAAGATAGCGAGCAAGAGAACCTGCGCTTTGATCCTGGCGTTGAAAAAATGCAGGATCCGCGTAAAGCCCCAGAACCAGCTTCAACCCCGCGGCATGAGCTCTTTTTAGCCTGGCTGCCAACCAAGCGCTTTCCTCTGGCTTGGCGAAAGCATCACCGTAGCGAGTCCACTGAACGACTAGCGTATCGAACCCTTCCTGCTTCACCTGAGCAACTATCTCATCCCAGCGCAACTCTCCGAGGGTGGCATCCCGCAACTGGGGCTGATAGAAGATGCCCTGGCTAGCCTGGGCAGGCAGCACAATTCCCAACAGAATGAGTAGCAAACCCTTGAACCAATATCTCATTACCATCTCAATCCCATAGTCATCATCAGGGTGCCTTTGTCATAGTCATTACCGGATTTAATGTCCTTGATGACGGGATCACTCTTCAACCGGTGCTGATATTCGATCCCCAGGCTCAATTTATGGGGCCAAGCATCGTATTGAGTCTCTCCGAACCAGTGGTTCCAGCGTAGCCCAACCCCCCCCATCAGCAGGGTGTAATCGTCAGAGCCCGACACATACTCCACTATGCCATTCTTGCCACTGTAGTAACCTCGATCCGGACTCTTGTCGTTCCAATATTGGCGTCCCTGAACATGTGCATAAGGCTCTACAGTTTCACCCCACCTAATTTTGTGGTGGTAGCTGACTCGATAATCAGCCACCAGACTGGTCTGCTGTGAACGCAGGTAACGAGCTACATCCAGATAGAGGTTCTGTGCCCACCAGCCACTATCACCGACATGCCACTCATCACTATATTTGCCACCATTAAGGAAAGAAGCACTGGCACGGATCAGGGTATCGTGTTCGCCCCCTTGACTACTGTTGAGTGGCAGCAGCTCTTCGGCCGCGAAGAAGAGAGTCTGACTTCCGAATGGTTTCCAGCGCAGCCCTATCCCCAGGGTGGGATCCCGGAAATCAAGCGGGTTGCTGCCAGTCTTCTCCATATAGGTGCCGTCATTCGGGTCGCCCTCATCTAAATGGTAAAGCCGCTGGCTCTGACTGCTGCCATAGAGACGGCCATACAAGGAGAGCGTCTTGCCATCACGGATGGTCTCTTCTCCCAAACGGTACTCCAACTCTGTCTGGGCATAGCTCTGAGCCACGGCATTACCGCCGATGCCACTGACCGTGCCCTGACCATTCCCGGTCCATGCATCAAAACTGTAAGTCAAGCGCCGACCCAGATCTTCATGCAATCGTCTCAAGTCGTAACGTAATTGTGCCGGTTGATCGCCATCAATGGCTTTGGTGGCATACATACGCGCTTTCGGGTTATGAGCCAGGGATTGATTGATATAAACAAGCTGCTCCGCCAACTCGGTATCCCCCTCCCGATATAGGGACTCCAACCAGTCACTGGCCGCCTGTTTCTCGCCATTGTTCAGAAGGGCATAGCCGTAAGCCAGCTGGTATTCCCGATTATTCGGCTCAAGGTGGTTTGCTACCTGCAATGCCGTACTCGCCTGCGACGTTTGTCCACGTTTTTGATAATGATCCGCCACCAGGGAATAGTCAGCAGCTTGCGGCATCAAGGCAATAGCCTGCTCAAGGCTTGCAATCGCTTGTTCATCCTGCTGGGTCTTGGCCAAAGTTCGCCAGTATTCAGCATCCTGAGGCAACCCTGACTGCAGATATTGCTCAAGCCACCGCCGAGCTTGAACAATATCTCCGGCAGCGAGGGCTGAACGAATTGCTGCCATTTGCTCTTGTTGATCAGAGGCCAGCGTAACCTGCTGCCAGGCCTTGAGCGCTGCATCGTAGTGATGATTTTCATACGCCTGATAGGCAAATTGACGTACATCACCAGGCAATCCAAAACTGGCGGCCCGAGAAAAGGCATATTCAGCCAAGCCCGGCTTGCTGTGTCGATAACAACCTCCGAGAGCACGCCAGCTGTCAGCATCATAACGGGCTGAGAGATCACCCAGCACCCGCATAACCCCGTCACATTGACCAGACAGTGCCAACAGATTGGCCTGCAGAGTACGCAGCGCCGGATCGCTCAATGGTTCAGATAGGTGATCGGGCAATGTGCCAAACCCCTTATCCTCTTGCAGCAGAGTCAAACGCCGAATCAACGTCTCTCGATCCGACAAGTTGGCTCCCTGATAGGGCCAATATTCAATGAGCAGCTCACGAGCCGCCGTCAATAAACCTGCACGCTGCAACTGGTAAGTAAGCCGATCCAACTGCCTCATTGGTTGTCCAGAGTCCCGGATCAACCTGCGCCCCTCTCTGATCAGTTTGCGCCATTGGCGCTGATGCAAGGCCGATTCGAATGCCAACTCAGCACTCTCGTGTGACGGCACGCTCACCAGCAATTTATCCAGCTCCGCCCAACGCCCTTCCTGGCGTAATACAGGCAACATCAAGTTGGCATAAAAGCGCTGATTCTCAGCAAATTGCAACACCTCGTCGCCCTTCAGGATTCCTGTATTGGCGGAGAGCTGCAACCATTCACGCTCCTGAGCTGCCTTGGCAAAATGTGGTGAATGAGACCGCTGATAACGCCTTAACGCTGCACTATCCGGCTCCTTGGCAAGGGCGAGTGCGATGGCCAAATCCACTTCACCATCTTGACTCGACAAACGGCGACGCAATACAACAGCTTGGGTGACATCCCCTTGTGTCAGTAGCATATTGAACCACTGCTTCAGCTCTCCCAGGCTCAGTTTTCCTGCTTTATCGAGCCAGGAAAGCTGCCCGGCAGCCAAGCCCCAATTCCGTTCACCCAGTGAGCGGGCAAGAAGGTCATGCCGCAGTGTCAACCCCTGTGGGGTGGCTGCAAGCTCGGGGTCATCCAGTAAAGTAGCCAACCCTTGCAGGTCCGCATCCAACAACTTTCGCTCGGCCCTTGCGACCTTGCACTCGAGCAAATTACAGTCAGGATCGAATGGTTTTTTACGCTGCAACCCTTCAGCGAAGGTTAATAGCTCGGCATCCTGCGGCGTGATAGCTAACTGCTGGCGCACCAGCGCCATAGCCTGCTTGTCTTGACCAAAATGCTCATACGCTCGGGCAAGATAGAGGGCTATAACCGGGTTTTTAGGTTGCAGCCTGCGAGCCTGTTCGAACTCGGAAATTGCGCGATCACGATGTCCCCGCTCAATGGCAGAGAACCCTTTCTGCAAATGAGGATAAAGCACGAAACGCTGATAACTGCTCACTCCGGGCCCCAGTTCATATTCCTGGGGAGCAGCCATAACTCCCTGACCAAGCAACAGCCCTGACAAAAGCAAAAATTCGGGACGCATCAGGTAGTCACCTCCGAGCGTTGCGCCAACCAGCTATCATTAACTCCCGCTTCCCGCAGCAGTTCGTACAGGTTCAGTTGATAAGCCCCTTGCAACGTCAGGGCTTGAGCCAACACCTGCTCACAGATCACTTCCTGGTCGACCAGAAAATGGGCGAGTGTCAATTCGCTTCGCTCATGTCGCAGCAACAAGGAACGCAACGCCGCTTCATCTATATGGCCGAGCGTGATCAGCAGTTCGGGCAACATCACCTGACTGGCCAGATATCGGTTCCAGATCGTAATTGATTGCTCTTCACTAACCAGACCATCCGTCAGTGCTCGCTGCAGCAATGCTTTTGGGTCGATACGCTGACCACGGGCATACCAGCGACGAAGGCCCACGGTCACTTCTCCTCTGCAGGCGATCACATAGGTAACGGGTGACCGGAGTTTGCGAGATAGCGCGCCAAGAGAGACAGGGTCTAAATAAACCTCACATGCAAGCACCAGCACCCCATCCTCAATACGTAGCGGTAACACCCCATAGTGCATGGCAACGTTGGGCGGAACCTTGTGCAGCAGATATCGCTCCAGACCATAGGCATCGACATGTTCCCAATTCACCCCACTCTGCTCAGCCACCCCTGCAGCCAGCTGTTCACTGGTTAGTAACCCTTGTTGCACCAGGTTGCTGCCCAAGCGCAAACCGGGCAATCGGTTCATTAATACCTGTTCAAGCTGCTCCTTGGTCAGTGCGCCCTGATCAATCAGGATCTGACCTAACGGTCGCCGTGCCCGGTTTTCTTCTCCCAAGCTTGGGAAGTCGTGGGTAGTTTTGTCCCAAGCAACCCGACGCGGATCCCCTTGCGCAATGATTTGGGAAAGCGCACGCCAGTTGGCCATGAAGTTGATTACATTCCCCCAGAACAGGCGGGGAATGGACATAAATCCTTGCACTATGCCGTAGTAGCGAGTCACGAAAATCAAGCGCTGCAACATTCGATTAAGCATAAGAAACAGGTTGACCCAAAGCAGGGTGACCAACCAGCTGTCACCTTCGAAGATAGATAGAAAGTAGTAGGGGTCCTCGGCAAGCAACTGATAACACAAGAGAGCAAGTAACTGGAGCAAAATAAGACTGGCAGTAAAACTGAGAAAATTGGTCAGAGCGCCCTTGCGATCTCGCCACAGGAAGTAGTTAAGCTTCCAGTTTCGGCTCCATTTGTGAGTCTTGAAACCTTGATAGACTATACCAATGATCCAGCGTGACTTTTGGCGCACAGCGGTCTGGAAAGTATCGGGAAAATACTCCCTTACACAGATGACATTGGTATCACGCTCATGCATACCAAGTCGCCAACGCTTATTCGGGGTACTTCTGACCTCACGAATGACAGGGAAACGGACGAATATCTCTTCCATCCCCTTTTCCTTAAGACGGAAACCTATGTCGTAGTCTTCAGTCAGACTTTGCACATCAAAAGCGATACCGTCCCCATCTTCCAACAGCGCGATGACGGCGCGGCGGCTGAAACAGGTACCAACGCCAGCGCTGGGTACCTGCCCTGACACGGCCTCACGCACCGGAACATCCTTGCTATGCAATTCGGCAAACTCGTCCAGATAATGCAAGCTGGTAAAATTGAACCAACTACGCTCAAAGGGATAGACAGGGATCTGGATAAGATCCTTGCGGCCTACCAAGTAGTTGAAGAGCCTCAACTCCATGTCCGAAATAACATCTTCGGCATCGTGAAGAATGAAACCTGCGAAAGAGAGGTTGGCCTTGCGCTCGAACTGGAAAATGGCATCAAGCACATTGTTGAGACAGTCCGCCTTGCTGGTCGGCCCAGGACGGGCACACACAACTTTGTGCACATTAGGAAAACGGGCACAAACTTCATCCACATCCTTCTGAGTATCCGGATCATTGGGGTAGGTACCGACGAAGATCTGATAGTTTTCATAGTCAAAACGGGTCGCAGCCAACTCCGCCATCTGACCAATTACGCCCGTTTCATGCCATGCTGGCACCATAATGGCGAGAGGTTGCTCCTCCCGTTCATAAAGCGCCAGATAATTCAGCCGATCGTGCTGTCGATAAACCGTCAGCCGCCGCCAAGCACTTCGGAGCCAATAAACGACATCGATGAAAAGGTCATCCAGTCCACTCACCAGCATGGCTATTGCCACTACGATAGCGATCAGCTTCAGACCATATAGATAGGTAGCAAAACCATCCACCAACCAATATTCCGGCATCCCGATTACCTCAGCAGAGTGTCTGCCATGATAGCCACGATGCGGGAACAGGCCTGGCCATCCCCAAACGGATTTGCCATCTCTCGTGGCTCAAAGTCCCCGGCTTGCCATAGCTCACTGACTCGCTGGACAATGAGTTCCTCATCCGTCCCCATCAGTTGTGCGTAACCGGAATCGACAGCCTCGGGGCGTTCCGTTTCTTCACGCAATACCAGCAGTGGCACCCCATAGGTTGGCGCCTCTTCCTGCAAACCTCCAGAATCCGTCATAACCAACCATGCATCAGCGATAGCCTGTTGCATCGCCAGATAATCCAGAGGCTCAGTCAACGTGACATTGGATAAATGACCAAGCAGTGGGTAGACAACCTGCTTGATGACGGGGTTTAGGTGTACCGGGAAAAGCACTCGCATACCGGGATTGGCGGTAGCAAGCCGCGCGATAGCACGGCAGATCCCCGCAACTTCATTGCCCCAATTTTCGCGCCTGTGTACCGTCACCAGCAGATGTCCCGGTTGATCTCCTTTACGTTTGATACCGTGACGTTTGCTGGCCCATAACTGGGCATCAATGACAGTATTGCCAGTCACATGTACCCTCTCTGTCGGCACCTGTTCAGCCAACAGGCTGTCACGCGCGCGATCCGTCGGCGCCATATGCAATTGGGCAAGACGCCCAATCATCTGGCGAAGACCCTCTTCAGGAAAAGGGCGATCGAGGCGATAAGTACGCAATCCGGCCTCAACATGAGTAATGGGAACCTGATGATAGAAGGCGGTCAAGGCACCCAAAAAGGCGCTTTCTGTATCCCCCTGGACAATCACCATGTCCCACTCGACTTGCACCATCAATGACTCGAGTTGAGCACGACACCCCTGACTGAAATCAAACAAGCTGGAACCATGACGAAGCAGAGCATAATTGGGGTTAATATCAAAACAATCAAGCACTTGAACAGCCATGCTATCATGCTGACCGGTATGCACCCAGCATACATCTGCCCATGGCTTCTGCTTGAGAGCATGGTAGAGAGGGGCAAGCTTGATTATTTCCGGGCGGGTACCCGACACCATCATGATCTTTTTCATCACAAGCAACTCCATTCAAAAAATCCGAGATCACTACAGTCGGTTGAACAAATCAGTTATTAGCTGCCCTGTATGACTGTTCAAGTGACTTCAATAATTAAAAATGCTGGAGAGGATGAGAACGCAGGAGAGAACCCCCACTGACGACAGACCCAAAATACAGTGCGTATGCAAAAACAGCAGTCGCCTATCTGCACCACGAGGGTTCAGGAACGGGCCAAATTGTGCAGATATCTTGCATGAACCAGACCGGGAGCTACCTGTATCTTGTGGTGAGTCATCTAAACCTCACGAAAAGGCAGCCCAGCCATCTCTAAAGAGATCTGTAACTTTCCGGACCCGGTTCACATCGGGGGTGGCAAGGTCTCCAATTTTGTCCAAAGGATAATAATTAGTCAACTCTATAGTGTGACAACTTATTACTTCATCCATTGCACTATCAACAACATTAAAATACTGAAACATTGGGTTTACACGGATTTTTCTGCAAAATCATTGCGCTGATATGATATAGCCCTGCACGGGTTGCAGGACTATATCCACATAAATGGCTCAACCTAAGGATCCGCATCCTGCGTCAATGCTTGATGCGCTGGGCTACCCACGCTTCGAAATCGGCCAGCATGCGGGTTTCCGACTCGCTGTTGTCGGCGATAAGCTCGGCGCCGTGTACCACCCGGATATGGGCGTCGAGCGGGCCTCCCTCGCCAGCCGCGGGGCGCTGCTGGGCGGCAGCCATACAGGCTTGCGCCTGTTGCCAAGCCTCGGCGGCGCTTAGGTTGCATGCCTCGGCCAGCGGCACTGCGCTAAACCCCTCGCCGGTCAGGCTGCGCAGGGTCTCATCATGACTCATGCCGTTGCCCGGCCCCCAGTAGTGGGCGGCCAGATCCGGCCCGATACGCGGGTTGTCGGTGAGGTAGCCATCACGCTTGAGGAAATAGGCGCGGGTCTGCTCCACCGCCATCAGCGCCAGCAGGTAGCCGTGATAGGCGCAGGCCGACTCCTGATTAAGGAGGTGCGGAATGGCCAGCAACGGACGCGGGCTCTCCACTCCGACAATCTTGCGCTCCCACTGGCGGGCCAGCGCCAACACAGCCTCGGGGGTGCGCTCGGCCTCATCCATGGCGTAGAGATCCCGCTCGAAGTAGGCCACCAACGCGATCTGGCGTTCGTTAAACGCGCGAAACGGCTGACGCGCTTCAATCATCTCCTTGATGAGGGCATCGGGAACTGACTCTCCCACCGCATTTCTGGCGTAGCGTTTGAGCCAGTCGGCATCGTCCAGCAGGCTGTCGCAGAACATCGACTGGGTCTCGGCATAGGCCATTGAGGTGGGCGGAAACTCCTGTGAGAAGCAGGGGGCATTGCCGGTGACATTGGCAAAGTGCGCGGCGTGGCCTCCCTCGTGGAACAGGGTGTTGAGGCCACTCCAGCCGCTGCCCACCTGCGCCGGATCGGCCAGGCTGGTGAAATTGACCACAGCTGGCACCCACTCCCCCTGTTGGAAGAAGCTCGGTACCGGGCCGTGGCAGAAGCCGTTCTCGTATTTCCCCTCCCGGGTCAGCAAATCCAGCGTCAGGGTCGCCCCGCGATACTGGATGCCGAGCCGGCGGAAGCTCTCGACCCAATCCCGCAACGCCCGCGAGAAGGGCACGTAAGGATCGAGCTGGCGGGTCACATCGCCGCTCACGCAGTAACGCAGGTTATGGGGCAGCAGGGCCGCCTCCCCCTTGGCGGCCTTCAGCTCGGCCAGGCTCTGCTGCAACCGGGCGTCGGTGCGGGCAATAAAGTCGTCGAGGATGGCGAACAGCTGCTCCGGGCTCATCTGCTCGTTCTTGCGCACCTTGTAGTCGAAGTAGTCGCGATAGCCCATGGCACGGGCAAAGCGGTTGCGGATCGCCACCACCTCGAGAAAACCGTTGCCGACCACCCACTGCTCCAGGGTGCGGAACATGGCGAGCGCGCTCTGGCGCACCGCCTCGTTCGGGCTGGCGGCAAGGGAGGTACTGGCGGCAGGCAGGCTGCCTGCGACCTGCTGACCCTGCTCATCCAGCAGGGTCAGTTTCAGCCCCTTGCGGCGGGCGAACAACTCCGCCTCGGCGGCTACCAGCTCATCCATCAGGGCGGCAGCGGCGGGATCTTCAATCACATTGCACTCGAAGAAGGCGATCCAGCCTTGCAGACCGCGCTTGAGATCATCCTCGTCGGCCTGCACCAGCATCTCCCGCAATTCGGGCAGACGGGCCGGATTGGCACAAAAGGCCTTGTAGGCCTGCTCGGCCGCGGTGAAACCGGCCTGATCATCGCTGGTGCCCATATAGGTGGACCAGAAGAGATCCTCCTTGCGCCTGTGCACCTGCAGGTAGTCGGCGTTGAGCTGGTTGAAGTAATTCCTGGCAATGGAACTCATAAATTCCCTCTTGTTATGGGGTCACCCGCAGCGGGGCCCACTCCTTTTTTTAGTGAAATGCCAAACCATTCACACTCTTTGGCAAAAATTGCGCAGGGATGCGCATCAACACGCTACCAAAAAGTGGGGGTTGCTGTCTGCTGACTATACTGATGTTAAAACGCTCATTTGAGAAAGCTCGGCAAGAGACTGAAAGTAAATGAGTTGTTAACTCTTACGAACTGGCTGCCGCGGTACAGAGCCACATAAAATCAACAGGGAAATGAGGGTTTAGTCATGTTCAAGCTCGGTGATATTACCGTGAGCCGCAAATTGATTTTGCTGCTCGCACTGGCGTTTGTCGGTTTTGTCTCGCTGCTGCTTATCTCGGCCAACGCGCTCCAGCGCAATCTGATGAGCGAGCGAGAGGCGCGGCTCAATGCGGTACTGGAGCAGGCCATGAGCCAGATCCAGTTTCTGGCCAGCACCCTGCCAGCAGAGCAGGCCCAGCAGGAAGCGCGCAAGCTGCTGACCAACACCCGCTTTGATGGCAACAACTACCTGTTCGTCATCGACGAGAACCGCACCATGGTGGTTCACCCCATCCGTCCCGAACTGGTCGGCCAGAAGATGGGTGAAGGAGGTGCCGCCACCGCAGGGCAGTTCTGGTATCAGATGGTGGATATCGCCAAAGGGGGCAAACAGGGCACTCTGCAATATGTGTGGGTCGGCCCGTCGGGTGAGACCGCCGACAAGCTATCCATGGTCTCCGGCTATCAGCCCTGGGGCTGGATCCTCGGTTCCGGCATGCTGCTGCAGGATATTCAGCAGACCATCTGGGCCCAGTACATGAAGATGGGGACCGCCACCGCCATCGTGATCCTGCTGATGGGGCTGCTGGGCTGGCGCATCACCCACTCCATCGTCTCCCCCCTCAGCCAGATCAACCACGCCATGCAACGGGTCGCCAAGGGGGATCTGGTGGTGAGCATCCCGGTACAGGGCAAGGATGAGCTGGGAGTGGTCGCCCGCTGCACCAACCAGAGTCTCGATGCCATCCGTCACGCCCTGCTGGAAGCCAGCCAGGGAGCTCGCAACGTGGCGGATGCCGCCCTGCGCATCGCCGCCTCTGCAGAGCAGACCAATCAGGCGGTCACCAGCCAGCGGGATCAGCTGGCCCAGCTCGCTACCGCCATGAACGAGATGAGCGCCACCATCTCCGATGTGGCCGGACACGCCGAAAATACCGCGCGGGATACCCAGGAAGCGACCGGTGAAGCGGGGCTCGGCAACCGTGACGTTCATGCAAGCGTGCATGGCATCAAGGCGCTGGCCACCGAGGTGGAACAGGCCACCCAGCAGGTCAACCAGCTCAAGGAGGGGGTAATGCAGATCAGCGAAGTGACCGCTGTCATCAGCGCCATTTCGGAGCAGACCAACCTGCTGGCCCTCAACGCCGCCATCGAAGCAGCCCGTGCCGGTGAGCAGGGCCGCGGTTTTGCCGTGGTGGCCGACGAGGTGCGCCAACTGGCCAGCCGGACTCGCCAATCCACCGAGGAGATCCAGAGCACCATTGCCCAGCTGCAGCAACGGGCCGTCACCGCCGCCAACGCCATGGATACCAGCCGCAAACTGGCAGAGAGCAGCGTCAACCAATCCCAGCAGGCGGGGCAGGATCTCACCCTGATCGTCAACCACATCCAGCATGTAAGCGACATGGCAACCCAGATCGCTACCGCCGCCGAGCAGCAGAGCATGGTGGCCGAGGATATGAACCGCAACGTCAGCGGCATCAACGACTCGGCGCTGGAGATGTCCCAGTCCGCCTCGCAACTGGCGCAGGAGAGCGAGCTGCTGGCCGGTCTCTCCCGCAGTCTGGATGAGCGACTTGCGGTGTTCAAACTGGGTAAGGAGTCCGCCGCGGCGCCGATGATGGCTCCCCAATCTCCCCCCTCCGGCGAGCAGCACGCCCGCCATTGATGGCGTCAATCCGTGTCGCCTTGTCACCCGACCTGCCAGCCAAGCTGGCAGGTTTTTTTTACGTCAGCAACTCGCAATTAACATGCATCTTATCGGCATATTCAACGTTAATCGGTGCCATTCACAGATAAGAGAACAATTTAAAAACAGCCAGTTAGAATGATTTTCGCGCCATTGAATGGCGCATTTAAACATTTAACTTCAAATAATTAATCAATGCAGTGCACAATGCTGACGGCCGAACATTTGGCCCATCACTAACCATCTAGTCATTTGGCAAACTGACCGAAAGGTCGGGACGCAAAGCCTCCGGTCTACAGACGTTTTGTCCAGGATAGCGGGGTTGCCACACGCAAGTGTGCATCGGGGAACTCCCCGGCCAACTGACTGCCCACATCTATCGAACAGAGGAATGTATGGCAGCAAAAATCCAACTCAATCACATCGCAACGGTGCTGGCCCTGCTGGCCAGCGGCAGCGCCCTGGCCCACGGCTACATCAGCCAGCCCGAGAGCCGCAACTACCTGTGCAAAACCGGTGGCAACAGCCAGTGTGGCGGCGTGCAGTGGGAGCCCCAGAGCGTGGAGGGGCCATCAGGTTTCCCGCAAACCGGCCCGCAGGATGGACAAATCGCCTCGGCGGGCAGCCCGCGCTGGAGCGAGCTGAACATCCAGACCAGCGACCGCTGGACCAAGCGTGAAGTACAGCCCGGCCCCTTCGCTATCAGCTGGACCTTCACCGCCAACCACGTCACCCGCAACTGGCGCTACTACCTCACCAAGCAGGACTGGAACCCCAACCAGCCGCTCACCCGCGCCTCGTTCGACCTGACCCCCTTCTGCGTCATCGACGGCAATATGGTGCAGCCGCCCAAGCAGGTGACCCACAACTGTATCCTGCCGGAGCGCACCGGTTATCAGGTGATCCTCGGCGTGTGGGAAGTGGGCGATACCAGCAACAGCTTCTACAACATCATCGATGCCAAGTTCAAAGATGGCAGCCAGCCGCCGCTGGAGTGGAGCCAGGCAGGCACCATCTACCCCTCCATCGACCTCGCGGTAGGTGACAAGGCGATGACCCGGGTATTCGATGCCAACGGCGAGCGCCCCGATCTACAAACCGTGCTGACCATCACCACTGCCGAACAGGGCCAGAAGAACAACTGGGCCCATGCTCTCGCCAGCAAGATCAACACCGAGCAGAGCCTGATCCGCGCCGGTCAGCAAGGAGCCGATGGCCAGTTCAATCCGGTCTATGGCATGAACCCCATCTATCTGAAGCGAAACAGCGAGCTGAAGCGGGTCGAGATTGACCTGCAACAGCAGCAACCGCCGGTAGTGGACAGCATCAGCGTCAGCGGTCTGGCCAGCGACTATGTGCTGGACAACGGCAAGGCAACCCTCGATTTCACCGTCACCGCACAGGGCGATCTGGCCGTCACCAACACCCTCTATGACCACGGCGGCGTGGCCAAGGGTGAAAGCAGTGCCGACATCAAGGACAGCAGCCACACCTTCACCATGGCGCTGGAAGGGCTCAAGGCAGGTCACCACCAGCTGGTGATCAAGGCCACCCCGAAAGCGGGCGGCGAGACCATCCAGCAGACCATGGATCTGATGTTCAAGGAGCAGAGCAGCGGCGAATATGACTTCGTCTTCCCGAACAACATCAAGTCCTACACCGCCGGAACCAAGGTGCAACAGCCGAAAAATGGCAAGGTCTATCAGTGCAAGCCCTTCCCCTACAGCGGCTACTGCGTGCAGTGGGCCACCACCGCTACCCAGTTCGAGCCGGGTGTCGGGTCCCACTGGCAAGAAGCCTGGATTGAGCTGAAGTGATCCGCAGCGGGTCATGACGCCATCAATAAAACGGGGAGCCATTGGCTCCCCTTCTTGTCTTCTATCCCCGTTCAAATCTGGACGTCGATGGCGGGCTAGCAGCCCATAACACCTCCCCGATAGCCTGCACGACTCTTGTGCAGTGCTCGCGATCCATCTCTATTGCTCATATCGGCCACTCGCATCGGGAGCCGGACGCAGACTCTGTGAGCCATGCCCATCTGCCACCTTGAACCCTGTGCCATCATGGGATCAGGCAGCAACGACGAGAAAGGACGCCGCCATGTGGATCAATGCCGAACCCGTCAACGGAGCTCTGGTCTCGCTGGCCATCGGCCTGATTATCGGGCTGGAGCGGGGCTGGCAGGTGCGCCAGCTGGGGGACAACCAGCGCATCGCCGGGATGCGTACCTACGGCCTTATCGGCCTGCTCGGCGGGGTGTGCGGTTTGCTGCTGCCCACTCTGGGCCCCTGGCTACCACTGCTCGGCCTGCTGGCGGTGGTGACCGGCTGCGGCCTCTCGGTCTGGCTGGCCCAGCGCTGGCAGGGAGAGTTCGGCCTCACCAGCTCGGTGGCTATGCTGCTCACCTATCTGCTGGGGCTGATGTCGGTACTGCTCAGCCCGAGCGAGGCGGTGGCCTGCGCCGTGCTGGCGGCCCTGCTGATGGGGCTCAAGGGCAAGATCCAGCAGGGGATGCTGTTTCTCAGCGAAACCGAATTTCACGCCACCCTGCGCTTTTTGCTCATCTCGCTGGTGCTGCTGCCGGTACTGCCCAACGAGGAGATGGGGCCCCTCGATGCCTTCAACCCCTTCAAGATCTGGCTGATGGTGGTGGTGATCGCCGGCATCTCGTTTTGTGGCCACTTCGCGGTGCGGCTGCTCGGCACTCGCGCCGGGCTGGTGCTCACCAGCATACTGGCGGGATTGGCCTCCTCCACCGCCCTTACCCTGCAGTTCGCC